>NZ_JBQCDF010000315.1:0-4770 GCF_051961495.1 Cytophaga sp.
AAAATAATTCTCGGATGATTGTTGACATAGGTTTGCTGAAACGTGTGTATGTCATCAAAGGTCATTGTTGAAATCGAATCATAGATCACTTTACGGATGTCTTCCGTATATCCCATACGTTTATTGCGTTCATAATCGGCCAGTACAGACAACTTTGTAACGCGTTGCGTGGCGATGGTTTCCAGAATAGAAATCCTGGAATTTTCAAACAGTAAATCAGACTTTGGCATGTGGTCTACCAGATCAATCATGGCAGTCAATGATTCATGGATCTTGTCAGCCTGAGTTCCGATATAGGAAGTAGAAAAGAACGGATCAGAAGGGTAGTAAGGCGTATCGAAGGTAGATTTAACAGAATAAGCCAGCGCTCTGGATTCACGCATCTCCTGGAACACGAGGCTGCCCATGCTGCCGCCGAAATATTCATTGTAAAGCTGAATGCTTGGTAGTAGTTCTTTATTAAAATCTGCGGAACGGGTGATTAATAATACTTCTGCCTGAACCATATCATAATTAACCCAGAAAACTTTATTAGCCTTTGGTTCGCTGAAACTGTATGTGCTTTGTGTGCGCATGAATGGTGTACCGGCAGATTTATGCAGCTTACTGATGTTTTTAGAAACCGTGCTGTATGTAGCCGGCCCGTAATAGACGATCTCGTGCTCTGAGTTGTATATTTTTTTAAATAATGCGATCAGTTCCGTCGAAGTAATTGCTTTTAAACGGGCTTCAGAAAGAATGTTGGTGAACGGATTGATGCCGTCATACTTCGCGTATCCTGTCATGGCCGAACGCAGAATGATGTCCTTGTTCGTCTTATTATCCGCACGTGTTTTCAGAATATTCGACTTGATCTGGTTTAAGGCATCTTCATTTGCTTTGATATTTTTTACAAATGATTCCAGCAGGTTAGATGCTGCTACATAATTTTCCTGGATACCTGAAAGCGAGATGATCAGATAGTTTCCGGCAATAACAAAATTATAAGAGCAGCCGATTTTATAAAATTCTTCTTTTAACTGCTCGGCCGTTAATTTGTCGGTGCCCAGATAATTCAGATATGAAAGCATCAGGCTATAGCTTGGGTCCGGCATTTTCCCCAGATCCCATTTGAACTGCTGTGTGAATAGACCGTTTTCTGTATTCTGTTTATAGAGGATCGGAAAGTTTTTGATCTTGCCGGTTGTGATCTCTTTGGCATAATCTACAAACACGGGTTTGATCACCGGTGAAGCAGTTTTAAACACTTCTGTGTAGAAGGCCGACTGACTGTCTCTGTTTACTGGTACTTTGGAGATAATCGGCTTAGGAACTTTCTGTATGGTAGAATCAACACCTTTGCGTTTGAAGATGGTAACGTAGTTGTTTTGAAAATACGTGTTGCAGAAATCCTGTATATTTTGTTTGGTTAACGTTTCAAGCGTATTGATCTCGCTGATATAATCTCTCCAGCTGATTCCCCATACAAAAGCATCTACAAATGCATCGGCACGTGCGCGGTTGCTTTCATACTGAGTCATCATGCTCATTTTATAATCGTTTACTACAGCAGGTATCAGCCAGTCTTTGAAATTACCGGTTTTCAGGTTGTTGATCTGTTCCAGTAACAATGCCTGCACCGCTTCAAGCGATTGCCCTTCCATCGGTTTTCCACCCAGCATCAGGACGCTGTAGTCTTTTAAAGGCATATCATAGGCGTAGCAGCCAAGCGCTTTCTGTGCCTGGTTGATATTCAAGTCAATCAAACCTGCCTGGCCATTGGTCAAGAGCATCTGAATCATTTTTAATTTACTGCGGAATGTTGGATCCTGCGGGATCGCCACATCAAAGCGGTAGGAAACAGAAACGCTTTCTGCATTCGGGCCAACAACACTTGCCTGCAAGGGTTGCGTGATTTTTGCTTCAGCGGGGAATTGTTTTTCGGGTACATCACGTTTAGGTAAAGCAGAAAAATATTTTTCCAGCATGGTGATGGTGGAATCGTAATCCAGGTCGCCGCTCATACAGATAGCCATATTGTTGGCTACATAGTAGGTATTGAAATATTTTTTAATTTCTGTAATGGAAGGATTTTTCAGATGCTCTACTGTACCGATCGTGGTTTGTGTACCATACGGATCTGTTTTAAACAGGCTTGCGAACATGGTCTCATAAACTTTTCTGCTGTCGTTATCCAGGCCTCTGTTTTTTTCTTCGTATACAGCTTCCAATTCGGTGTGGAACAAACGGGGAACAACCATGCTGAAACGTTCAGCTTCAATCTCGGCCCATTTCTGGATCTGGTTGGAGGGAATGTCATTTACATAAACGGTTTGTTCAACAAACGTATATGCATTGGTTCCCTGTGCGCCGATCTGGCTCAGCATTTTATCGTATTCATTCGCAATGGCATAGCCGGCTGCCACTACAGAGATACTATCAATCTGGTGATAGAGTTTGGTGCGTTTATCCGGATCCGTTGTTTTGCGGTATACTTCATACAAGGCCTCGATTTTGTCCAGTTCAACTTTTTCTGCCGGCCAGTTGGATGTACCAATCCTGGAAGAACCTTTGAATAAAATATGCTCCAGGTAATGCGCAAGGCCCGTGGCATCTGCCGGGTCATTCCTGCTGCCGGTACGTACCGCTACATAGGTTTGTATACGCGGCGCATCATCATAGTCTGAAAGATATACTTTCATGCCGTTGGATAGTGTGTAGATGCGTGCTTTAAGCGGATCGTTGGTAACGAAGTCATAACTTCTGCCTTTGCTATCTCTAACAGAAACGGTTTCGTAGTTTTTTTGCGCCGGTAAGTTTAACGAACATAAAAGGCCAAGTCCAACGCTTAAAATATAATGCTTCATAATAAGAGGTTTAACTGGTATTAAAGTAAAAATTAAATAGTCATCCAGAAGAACAGCAACCATATGTATTGGTCTTCGTCGTATTGAAACTGATTATTGTTCGACCAGTTGGTGCTAATTGCAACAAGGAATTTCTGCTCTTCAATGGCCGTGATGTATAATCTTGATTTGTTTCTATAAAGACTTGAGGCGAAAATAGCAGCTTCTTCTTTCCCCAGCTTTTGTTCTACATCCTGTGTAGCACGTTCGCAATATTTAGCATATTCCTGGTCGTCGAGAATGGTGTATGGATATAGTTTCTTTTTTAGCAATGATACATTTTCCTTGCTTGAAAAATCAAGGTTGTATTGTTTGATTTCCTGTTTGCTGCTGCGGATGGAGATTTTAGAACTGAAGATAACAGAGTCTGAACCAAAGTTGTTATTTACGATCAGATTCTTAATCGCCGCCTGTGCCAGCTTCTCATTGGCGATGGTACTATAGGTAATGAACTGTATGATGAATGCAACAACGATTATGCCTAATGCGATCAGTATTCGTTTTTTCATAAAATGAGTTAATGATGTGCTTAATTCTTAACGCTGTCTGTGTGGTATAAAGTATATGATTGACAGGGCTTCTAAATCAAACGCGCTAATAATTTATTTCCAGACCTAATTTTTTTCTAAGCTCTGCTACTACCGGGTAGTGCTCCATCAAAAGCTTGAGTTTATCATCGTCGGTGAAAAATTTCTTTTCCTTAGGCGCTACATAGCCGATCACGGCATTGATACGCAAAAGATTGTTTTTTAAAGAGTGACGCAGATAGCTAAGGAATTCGATTTTAATTTCTTCCAGCTGATCCATTTGCACGGCATTACCAACGGTAATATGAATACTGAAATCTTCTTTCAGGTCAAGCGTAGTACTGGTTAATACCATGTGGTGATTGATCTGACCTTTGCTCTTCAGATTTTCAGCATAGGCGTTCCATACTTTTGTAAGCTGTTCAAGTGTAAATACCTGTTGTGCACCGGGAACTTCTTCAGATTCGGTTGGAGTAGTTTTATCCGGAGTTTTTTCTTCAGGCCTGGTTAAATTTTCTTTAACATGGTCAATGCTTTTCGGTATCCGGATACTGGTAGACGGAGACGTCGCTGTACGGTTAGGCATGAGCGGTCGACCGGCTGTTTGTTCAGTCGGAGAGGAAGAAGTAGAAGCTGTGGCTTCCTGTTTTAGTTTACTTTTTTTTTTAGATCTTCAAGCAGATCAGGGGCAGTGATTGCCTGGTTGATGAATGCCATTTTCATCAAAGCAAGCTCAACATGTAACCGCTGGTTTTTACTGCCTTTGTAGTGCAGGTCGCACTGGTTCGCAATATTCAGACCAGACATCAAAAAGCTGATGCTTACTGCTGCGGATTGCTGTTCGTAGCGTTTCTTCACTTCTTCGGAAACTTCCAGCAGGCTGATGGTTGCTTTGTCTTTACATACCATCAGATTACGCAGATGTTCTGCCAGACCTATGATGAAATTATGACCATCAAAGCCCTGACGCAGAATTTCGTCGAAGGTTAATAAGCTATTGGCAACATCCTGAGTATTCAGCATGTCGGTAATTTTGAAGTAATAATCGTAATCCAGAATGTGCAGGTTGTCGATTGCACATTTATAGGAAATGGTATTGTCAGAGGAGAAGGTTACGATCAGGTCGAACATGGAAAGCGCGTCGCGCAGGGCTCCGTCAGCTTTTTGTGCGATCAGGTGCAAGGCCTCTTTTTCTGCCTTGATATTTTCTTTAACGGCAATACCAGCCAGGTGGTCGGCAATGTCTTTGATCTGGATACGGTTGAAATCAAAGATCTGGCAACGGGAAAGAATCGTTGGAATGATCTTGTGTTTTTCAGTTGTTGCCAGGATGAAAATAGCATAAGCAGGCGGTTCTT
>NZ_JBQCDF010000316.1:0-2872 GCF_051961495.1 Cytophaga sp.
CCGTTCACAGTTTACCTATCTATGGGAAACAAGCCAGTACTCTTATTTCTCCTTTTCTCCTATTGACATCAACATCATCAACAGTAAGATCAACATGGTTGAATTTACTGACTATCTGAATGAATTACGTTTAAACGGAAATAACCTGTACATCAGCTTTCTTCCTTCCATTGTTACAAACATGAACTTTGCCTATACATTCAGCAACAATGCATTCGGCAAAAAGACACCTTCGTTTTATTTCAAACCATCGTTTGAATTGGGCGGTATTGTACCAAACCTGATCAATAAAACCATTACCAAGGAACCCGAAAATCAGTTGTTCGGTTTGCAGTATTATCAGTACTATAAGATCCAGGCCGACTTCAGGTATTACAAACCGATCAAAATTAAAACGGTACTCGCAGCACGTGTAAACGTAGGTCTTTCTAAACCCTACGGTGTATCAGGGATCAAGCAGCATGGTACATACGTACTTCCCTATGAAAAATATTTCTTCGCCGGCGGATCCAACTCCATACGAGCGTGGCGCTACAGACGTTTAGGTCCGGGTTCTTACGCCAATCCGGATTACACCAGCCAGTACACCAATGAAGAACCTGGTAATATTGTAATTGAAACGAACTTCGAACTTCGTAGAAAATTATACAGTTTCATCGAAGGGGCCTATTTTGTTGATGCCGGTAACGTATGGCTCATTGCAGAAGATAAAACCCGTCCGGGCGGAGAATTCAAAGGATTTAAATCCTTTTCAGAAATCGCGGTGGGTACCGGTGTTGGTATACGCTTGAACTTCACCTTCATTATTGTGCGCCTTGATATAGCTTTCAAAGCGTGGGATCCCGTGCACCCTGTGGAAGATCGGTTTGTATTGTTTAAATTTGAAGACAAGAACAACCGTCCGCTTTATAACTTCAGTTTAGGTTATCCTTTCTAATTGATTATGCTCACCAAAGAACAGATAGAAACAGAATTTCAAAAAATTCAGCAACATATATGCCAGCAGCTCGAAACGGCAGATGGTAAAGGTACATTCAAAACAGATGAATGGAACCGTGCGGAAGGAGGCGGCGGCAAAACCAGAATCCTTACTGACGGCGCCATTATTGAAAAGGGCGGTGTGAACTTTTCTGCCGTGCATGGCCCGACTCCGGAAAATATCCTGAATGCATTAAAACTCCCGAAGTCCGATTTTTATGCAACGGGCGTATCCATTGTAATGCACACAACCAATCCATGGGTTCCGATCATACACATGAACATCCGTTATTTTGAAATGACGAATGGTACCTGGTGGTTTGGCGGCGGCATTGATCTTACTCCGCACTACGTTGTAAAAGAAGAAGCAGTCGCTTTTCACCAGACATTAAAAGATGTATGTGACCAGTTCCACGAAAGCTTTTACAATACATTCAAAGAATGGGCTGATAAATACTTTTACATCAAACATCGTGGCGAATCCAGAGGTGTAGGGGGCATCTTCTTTGACCGCATGGGCAGTGATGCAGCAATCAGCAAAGAAAAATTATTTGAGTTTGTGTGTGCACTGGGATATCTGTTCCCGAAAATTTATACCAAACTGATTGCAGATAATAAATCAAGACCATTCACTACAGAAGAACGTAACTGGCAGAAGCTGCGCAGAGGAAGGTATGTGGAGTTCAATCTTGTGTATGACAGAGGAACGAAATTCGGCCTGGATACGAATGGCCGTATCGAATCCATCCTGATGAGCCTGCCTCCGGAAGCTAACTGGACATACGACTTCCAGCCTGCTGCAGGAAGCAAGGAAAAGGAAACAATTGAATGGCTTAAGGCCCAACCGGATTGGCTAGCACTATAATGGAAAGTTTACAGCAAACTGATATTGATCTGCTGTTATGGATCAACCATGCCTGGAAAAGTGCGTGGATGGACCAGGTTATGTTGTTCTGCAGCGACAAGTATACCTGGATTCCCTTCTATGCCGTACTCCTGTTTTTTTTATACAAATCAGGTCCAAAAAAAATATGGATCAACCTGATTTTACTCACGTGCTGTATTGCATTGGCAGATCAGATCGCATCTTCCCTGTTCAAACCTTATTTTGAGCGTCTGCGCCCTTGTAATAACGATGTATTAAGACCTCAGCTGCTTTTGATTGAGGGCGTATGCGGCGGCATGTATGGCTTCGTATCTTCCCATGCCGCAAATACATTTGCCGTATTTACATTCTTTACGTTAAAAAATGTTTTCTCAAAAAAAATATGGATTTGCCTGCTGTTTTTCTGGGCACTGATTGTTTCGATAAGCCGTGTGTATCTTGGTGTACACTTCCCTGGTGATGTATTCTGCGGAGGCCTTATTGGCGTGGCCGGCACATATTTCATTCTTTGGATACAAAGAATGATTGAACAAAAATACTTCAATAAGAATAATCAGCAGGCTGTTTAAAAGTGATGCCCTCACAGGCAATTACACATGCATGCCGACAAAAATGAATTAATTTAAAATCCGCTTATTGAGAATGTATTGCATTTTTTCAATGAGCGGATTATTTTTTTGATTACAATAAAACTATAAACTCTTTCGAGTACTTGATTACTTTTTCTTCATATCTTTTATCATCATAATCAACGTTATCTATTTTTTTTAATACTTTTTTCAAATCTTCACGTCCGGATATTTTTGCAATCCGCTCCATGAGTTCTTCATTGAACCACATAGATTCCAGATCCGCTTTTTTAAGTTTGTCTGTTAAAAATACCAGCAACTCCGGGTCGCTTTTCTTTAAAACCAGATCAAACAATACCATATATGCATAAGAAAAAGATTCGGTTTTTAATAAAACCAGCCGCAGCATTACAAAATGGGATTAAGATAATGTTTTTAA
>NZ_JBQCDF010000317.1:0-6965 GCF_051961495.1 Cytophaga sp.
TGGTGGACCATTATGTTGGGGTTCAGTTTGCAAATTCTGTTTGATTTTGCCGGGTATAGCCTCATTGCCCGTGGTCTGGGCAAACTCATGGGATATCATTTCACGATTAATTTTAACCATCCCTATTTGTCCGTTTCATTAAAAGAATTCTGGGAACGCTGGCATATTTCCCTTTCGACCTGGTTCCGTGATTATGTATATATTCCTTTAGGGGGTTCACGCAAAGGCAAATTCAAAGGACACGTAAATATGTGGATCACCATGATCGTTTCGGGCATCTGGCACGGAGCATCATTTAACTTTATCATCTGGGGTGGCATACATGCTGGTATGCTAAGTTTGGAACGTATTACCCGATGGCCTAAAAAACTTGCACACACAGCAGTGTTACGCTTTTTTTCATGGTTCCTTGTCGGCTTACAAGTGATGATAGCCTGGGTATTTTTCAGAGCAGAGAATTTACCGCAAGCGATAGCTGTTTTGAAAAACATGTTTGTATGGTCAGGAGCATCCTATTCCATTAATTTCATTAATCAATTCAACAATTCCATCATATTTATTTTTATTGGCATCCTGTATGAGCTTATATATTTACTCATGCTGAAAATAAAGACTTTGGGTCAGTTCATGAAAATATCAATAGTTGAAGCACTCTTGTATGCCCTGTTACTTTTATTCTGTATCTTTTTCAGAGGGCCTGAAAGCGAGTTTATTTACTTTCAATTCTAGTATAATATGAGAAACCTGGAAGCAAAACATAAAAGTATACTCTTTATATGCTGCAGCATACTACTGCTAGGTCTGTTTATGATTTACAGGCCGACAGAGATAAGTCCGCGATTTGCCAAAGAACGCTTCTGGGCAGAAAAAGCTTTTGCTCCCTCGGTTTACGACATCGTTTTTACAGGCGATTCAAGAACATACCGGGCAATATCTCCCAATGAAATCAAAAAGGCATTTTCTGATACAATTAAAGTATTAAACTTCGGATTCTCTGCAGCAGGCCTAAACAATTCGTTTATCAATGCATCAATCAATAAATTTTCACCACAATCAAAAAATAAAATACTGGTATTAGGTGTAACACCTTTTTCACTCACAAAGGAAGCACAAAGCAATGACCATCTGGTACAAGAGTCAAAGCGAACAACCATGGATAAATTTGACCGGTTGTACATAGGAAAATATTTATCAGTTTTTGAACCTACCACTTTAAGCTTTTTCATCAAGCGATTATCGGGAAATAAAAATGGGTATTACGAGACATTTAACAAGGATGGTTGGATTGGGTCTGCCAAAACTCCTTCAGACACCATGGAAGCCTATTACTCCTATAAAAAACGTTTTTCTGAATCAATAATTGAATCCACAGTGCTTGATTCACTGTTCGCAACTACTAAACAATTACAAAAAGAAGGTATTCATGTATTCGCATACAGACCACCAACAACCAAGGTGTTAAGGACATTAGAAGATAGCATTATGAAATTTGACCAGAAGGCATTTATTAAAAATTTTGAGCAAGCTGGTGGAACATGGATTGACATTCCGGATTCAATGTATTTCTATGCCTACGATGGCAGCCATCTGGATCAAAAATCTGCTATACTTTTATCCGATTTTCTCGGCAAAAAAATCAAGCAATATTCAAAATAATCCAGGATAACAATTAGACATTTGCTGCGCGATCCTTTAATTTAAGAAATGGCTTTTCAAGAAATCTGTATGATAAATATGCTACAGCTATTGTTAAAATAATAGTTGCCGGATATAGTACCGCATTAATGCCAACAATATTTTTCATACCTGCCTTTAGCATACCTGTCAGTACCGCGAATAATACGATGTTATGATACATATACATTCCATAGGAATACTTACCCAGTTGATCCGTAAACCTGGGATTAAAGGGAAGTTTACTTAATGGATTGTATACTATATTCAATATGATAATCATACCCGCTATCCCTACTCCAACCTGAATAAAAGGCCAGGAATGATTCACAAAAAACAGCGCTATCAATAAAAACATTGCCCCCACTTCCATTACAGGCTTAAAGAGAAATGAAAGTATTTTTTCCTTCCGGTTAAAAATCAAAAAAGCTCCCATTGCGCCAATAGCCATAATTTCAAAATAAAGCACTTTCATAAATTTTCTAAAGACCAGCATGCCTTCCATCCACGGATGATCAGGCGTATATTTCGCCATCAAAAAACAGATCAGATATACAAGGAGCTGGAATACGATTTTAATTCCTACAAACCAGAATATCATATGTGCCAGTTTATGTATCCATTTACGAACCAGTAGCGGCCAAATCAAATAAAACTGTTCTTCTATACTTATAGACCACAGCTGTGAACTAAATCGGTTCGCATGAAAAATATTATTCGATATTACTGGTAAGAAACATACATACAGCACCAAAGTAATTCCCCAATCCTGTGTATCTCCAAAAAAAGACTGATTTGAAAAAAATAAAGGTAAAATGAAAAAAGATAGTAAAATCAAAAAGTAATAAAGCGGCCAGATGCGTAATATTCTTCTCAGATAAAACTTACCCATTGCTACTGTCCCCGTTTTTTGATTCTCTTTTAACAACAACAATGTAATCAGGAAACCACTAAGCATAAAAAAAATAGTCACTGAATGAGCACCCAGATTTCTGATGATATTCATATGAAATATATTAGGTAACCCCAGAATGTTTTTTCCGTTTTCAATGTGATGTATAATAACACAAAGCGCTGCAAAAAAACGTACAGTATCTAATTTAGGTATATATTTATAATCAGAGAGTATCATAATTTCAGTTACTTTTTTCCATCTAAATACATTCTTCGCTTTTTCTCAAAAAAAGTATCGTAATATTTACTTATTAAGTACGCCCCTAAAATACACGCAACTAAATACCCTACCCACATGATTGATTTTATTTGTGGATATTGAGAACTATAAAATACATAGCAAAGCAATACCGGCCAATGAAAGAGATAAATTGTATAGGACATAGAAGATAACAATTTATCAGAGTTAATATTATAATCTTTCATCTTAATATTCCTTGAGACAAAAGGAATCCATAAGAAACACACAACCTGGTTTATAATCTCCCGATATTTCATACCAAATATTTCAAATGTTTTATCACGAAGAAAAATTTCTCTCAAATCAGGAATGATAAAATGTAACGCATAAATCAATACAGCTGCCAATACAGCCATATTGGCAAGATTTTTACCTGCCATCCAATTAGTATTATAGATATACATACCAATTGAAAAATACATCAGATAATTTAGTATGCACATATAATCATATCCTATAAAGGTGACATACAATATTGTTATCAAAATACTTATTAGTAAAAATAGCCTATTATTAATCTTACTGTTAATGTATATGAGCAAAGGAATTAAAACATAAAATTGCAGTTCTATATCTAAAGACCACGCTGGTCCTATTAATTTATAAGCTGTGTTACTATGGTTAAACACAAATATGTTTGACAAAAAGAAGCCTGCATCATATAAATATTTTGAGTGCAATAAGTCTTTAAATACAATAGCTGCAAGAACGCCCATGATTAAAACCAAAAAATACACAGGGAATAACCTCCAAACCCTACTTACCAGATAGTTTGCAATTGGAGACTTAAGTTTACTATACTTCTCTGTATACATCTTAACAATCCAATAACCACTTAATATGAAAAATATATACACTGCAGTATGACCGATTACTATAAAGTCTACAGAATGGTGAAGCACTACGAAAAAAGCTAATAGAAATCGAAAGAAGCCAGGAGAGATACGCAACATATTTTCAATTATGATAAATCATTTTTTATTAAGTGTATTATTAAACTTATCTTCTTCAATCAATCTCAGACAAAACATTATCTCTACCAGAGTACGCTGCAAGGTATAATGCCAGCCATACCAGCCATCGAGAATCAAGCCTTTTATGAAAAGACAATGAAAAAAAACGAATATAGGAGCTGCCCACTTTAATTTCCTGATTTTATCTGTAAAACGAAGTTCATTATTATGTTTACTTAAAAGCTTATTAGCTTCTCTGATGGAATAAGAATTTTGATTATAAAACCAGCGCGTTAAATCTTTTCTGTCATCGTGCAGGATATATGATGTATAAGAACCGGCGATCCCATCCAACTCAAGGCGATGTGCATGCCCATCATCAAAATATTTTCCCTTTTCAGTCTGAAATAATACTATCCTTGGAGTCGTATTATTTCTCTTTAACGGATGACCGTCTACACAAAATTTAAATCTTGTTGCATAACCGGCACAGTCATTTTCCTGAATATATTTTTTTGTTTCTGCTATAAATTCATCCGTCAACACGTAATCAGCATCCAGGGATAATGTCCATTTTGTCTGGATTAATTCCATACCAAAATTACATTGAATAGCAAACGTATCAAACTTCCTATATACTACTTCAACATTTTCATATTCACTGATAATTGGTAATGTTTGATCGGTACTACCACTGTCAATGATGAGCACTTTGGGAAGCCATCGTAATTTATCAAGTACCCGTGCAATATTGGGTTCTTCGTTATATGTAATTATTAATGCCGTTATATCCATAAAACAGTATTTATAATATCATTTCTTTAACTGCTTAAAAATATCATTAAATGCATCTGCTACGCCTGCCCAGCCAAACTTAGCTACATATCTTCTGCAATATACAGCATTTTGATTTTTTTCCTGCTTCAGCCAATAACTAATTGCAGCAGCGCTTTTACCGGGATCCAGTTCAATCCATGATCCGCAATGATTTCTTTCAACTTCTTTCCAAGGTGTAAAAACTGATGCAACAATAGGAATCCCGCAAGCTAAAGCTTCAGCATATACATTCCCAAAGTTTTCATTATGTGAAGTTAAAGCAAAAACATCGGCATGCATTAAAAATTCTTTTTTTGATTGAACATCAATTTCCCCGCAAAAGAATACACGCTCTTCTAATTTTAATTGTCCAACCAGCGTTTTCAATTTTTGCAACTCACCTTCATCATGTCCGCCAATAATTAACAAAACATTATCAGGTAAAGAAATCATGGACTGGATCAAAATATCAAAACCTTTTTTCGCATGAATCCGCCCCAGAGACACCACAACTTTTGTATCTTCCAAACCAACCTTGCCTGTATACTTTTGCAAGTATTCGCCTCTGCTTAACCAGGCCTGCCCCTCAAAGTTTGAAAGATCAATTCCATTTGAAATAATTGAAACCTTTGCTTTGGGGAAATGATGTAAAATTTCTTTTTTTTCCTGTTCAGCTGTAGCGTGCCAATGAATTCTGTTTGCAAAAGGTTTAATAAATAATTGCAGCCATTTCTTTTTAAATGAATTTCCCTGATTCATGACCCAATCTCCCAGCACGCCTCTCGGAGAAAGCAATACAGGCTTACGAAACAGCCATGCATATAACAATGCGATAGGTGTAGGTGTATTAAAAATTGCCTGAATATGTACAACATCCGCCCAACGTATATCCTTCCATAAGTTCAGCGTCAATTGCAAGGAGAACTTATCTACTTTTAATTCATTATAATATTTTACCTGGAAGCCGTCCATTTCAAGCCAGATATTGGTTGGCACGTCCAACTTACTATACATGTTAGTATTTGTTGTCGATACCCTTACTTTGTGCTTTTTGGCTAATTCCTTAGAAGTATTTAAGGAAGAAAAAATAGTTCCCCCATAAATAACGGCTGGATAAAAGGACGGTATGACAACTAAAACTTTCACTTATTCTAGCTTTTAATAAGAAAATAACGATTTCATATTTATAAATCGTTTTTCGAATAAATAATAACTAAGTAGGGAAACCATATAGGTCATACCAACACAAGTAATGAAATTTACTATAATGAACTTCGAATTCAGATATTCATATATGAATAAAAAAACAAAAGGATGATAAACATATAAACCATAGCTGATTTTGCCGGTAAACAAGAGAATTTTATTTTTAAAAACATTCTGCACCCAGCCATTCGTATTTATTATATATCCAATTACAGATACATAAAAGCCAGATAAAACCAGCGGTTTAATTACCTGAATGAACATGTTGCCCTCTCCAGAATACATATACCATATTGCGATTAATAAAAATGCCAGCACAGGTAATGCTATTTTGAAATATATTGTTTTAGAAGCAAGCGTTCCCTTTCTTTCCCATATAGCCAATAATCCTCCTATTGCTAAAGAATCCATTTGAGAAAAAGTAAAATAAAAAATTCCTAAACGGTTTTCCAACATTACAACCCGAACTATAATTGTAACGATTAATATTATTACAATTGTTTTTGTCAGTTTTTCAAAATTGAATAAATATACTATAAGAGGCCAAAACAAATAAAAATGCTCTTCAACAGCCAAAGTCCAGAAATGACTTGGCCCACACGATGGCCATTCAAAGGTACGTGCAACATTTTGTAAATAGACCCAAAAATACCACTCTCCCTGTCCATGACAATCAGGAATGCCTTTTAATAAAAATGGCAAAACAAAAAAATACAGTGCTAATGCAAAATAATATAATGGAAAAATACGGAGAGATCTTCTTATATAGAATTTTTTAAAATAGGACTCATCCTCTTTCGTATCCAATAAGATTCTTGTGATAAGAAAGCCTGATAAAACAAAAAAGAGAATTACTCCGGATTGTCCGAAAATAGAAACCTTATGCAGTTTATCATAAACAAAACCGCTTGATTTAAACAAGCCATGAAAAAAATGAAATAGAATCACCATTAATGCAGCAACACCTCTTACACCATCTAATTCTGTGATATATCTTAATTTCATCCTAGTTCTTTTTATTAATATTTCATATACTTAGCTAAAGGATAGGTTAAAAAATAAATAAAGCCTGACATAACTTTTGATTGCCCCTTTTTCCATTTTTCATCCAATACTAAAGG
>NZ_JBQCDF010000318.1:0-31176 GCF_051961495.1 Cytophaga sp.
TTATGCTGATTTCAGGAAGTACATCAATGTACCATCAAAAGGGAAAAACATTTTAGGTTTCTTGCTCTTATACTGGGGTGCGCCACGAGGCACGGCTCCTTATCTATTACTTCCAAGCAATGGCTGGGATACCTATACCAACACTGCACGCGGTTATGTACAGGGAAGATTCAGAAGCATCAACATGCTGTATTCTGAAGTGGAATACCGTTACCGGATCACAAGAAACGGTTTGCTGGGCGGTGTCTTTTTCGTAAATGCCGCTACCTATTCAGAACCCGGCGATGGACAATATAAATACGTATACCCCGCTATAGGCACTGGCTTGCGCGTTAAGCTGAACAAAGATTCCAATACAAATCTGCTGATTGATTTTGCTTTCGGCCTGAAACACTCCAATGGTTTTTACCTTGACGTCGGAGAGATTTTTTAGCCTACACTGCAAAAACATCTTACCCTCTATTCTCTTTTTTTAGCTCTTTCAATTACCAGTTCAATGGATTGCCGTAAAAGAGAATCGCGGGTCTTTTTATAGGTTTCTTCCAGGGCAGGTATACAAGCAAAAGTTCCAACAGTTTCCAATGGTGTGCAGATATCGTTTTCAAATGGCTGTCTTTTGTTGCAGTAAACATTTCCATCAACAAAGGTTCTACTTCCGGATCATTTGTGTTTGCAAGTGCAAGGATCGCTTCCGTTTTAATATGCATGGATCTTTTTTTAGCCAGTTGTTTGATAGGTTCTATATTCAACGTACCATTTGTCTTATCCATGTCTCCTATCCCAATCAGAATGGAGCTTTTGCAGTGAATATCTTTTTCACTTTCAAGATATTTCATCAGCAAATTAAACAATGCATGATCTGTCCGGTTTCTGCATAAATGTCCGAGACAAAAGAAAATAGCGTCCTTCTTTGCTTCATACGAAGGAGTGTCCAGCAGCCTAAGCAGCTCCGCCTTTTCTTCATCGGTCTGTAAAACCTCGGCTCTCCTGTATGCATACCACGATACATTATCGGTACCACTTATTTCCGTCCTTCTTTTTCTTTCCAGTAAGGGAGAATAAATATCATCTGAAGCCATTGTATTGACAAGGAATTCCATGCCATTAACCTTCAGGTCAGTCTCAAGTTTTAATCGTGCTTCATCAAGCTTTTTTCCTGTGCTCTTAAAAATATTGAACATAAAAAGGAAAGGGGGAAACAAAGGTTCGCTGAATATCGGTTTTTGAATTGCAAACAAACACGTAACTATAACAAATAAAAAAGCCCCGATCCCGATAGTAATCGAGTCCGGGGCTTTTTATAAAATGATTCAGAAGAATCTTATGCAAGGATACGCACCGGATCTTCCAGGTAGCTTTTCAATGTCTGTAAGAACGCTGAACCTGCTGCGCCGTCTACTACGCGGTGATCGCAAGCAAGCGTTACTTTCATGATGTTACCAACTACAATCTGTCCGTTCTTAACGATTGGTGTTTGTTTGATACCACCTACAGAAAGGATACAGGAATCAGGTGAGTTGATGATTGATGTAAATTCATCAATACCAAACATACCTAAGTTAGAGATCGTAAATGTATTTCCGGACATATCTGCCGGCTGTATTTTTTTGCTCTTTGCCTTTCCGCCAAGTTCTTTTACTTCAAGGGAAATATGAGACAATGATTTAGAATCTGCGAAACGAACTACAGGAACTACAAGACCATCTTCGATAGCGATTGCTACACCAATGTGAATGTGGTGGTTCACACGGATCTTATCTCCCTGCCATGAAGCGTTTACCATTGGGTGTTTACGAAGTGCTGCTGCACTTGCGCGGATCACCATATCGTTGAATGATACTTTTGCTGCTGCTACTTCATTGATGCTGTTACGGGCTTCAATCGCTTTATCCATGTTGATTTCCATGGTTAAGTAGAAGTGCGGAGCAGTGTATAAGCTTTCAGACAGACGCTTCACAATTACTTTACGCATCTGCGAAACCGGTACTTCGTCGAAGCTTTCCTGGCCAACTACAGCTGGTAAAGAAACTGCCGGAGCAGAAGATCCTTTAGCCGGAGCCGCTTCAGCAGGTGCTGCTTTAAAGTTCTCAACGTCGCGTTTAATTACACGGCCGTGATCACCGGTACCTTTTACCTGCTTGATATCAATTCCTTTGTCTGATGCAATTTTACGTGCCAGCGGAGAGATTTTCGCTCTGTCATCTGAAGATGAGGCGTGGGCTGCCGGTGCGCTTGCCGCTGCAGGAGCCGCAACCTGTTCTTTTTTCGGTTCGCTTGCCGGAGCTGCAGAAGGCTTACCATTTTTATACGCGTTGATGATCGGTGTTACATCGGTGCCTTTCTGGCCAATGATGGCAATCAGACCGTCGATTTTAACCGCCTCGCCTTCTTTTACTTCAATATGAAGAAGTGTTCCGTCTTCATAAGATTCCATTTCCATGGTAGCCTTATCGGTAGCTACTTCTGCAAGCAACTCGCCGGATTTCACTGCATCTCCTACTTTTTTATGCCATGCTACAATTGTTCCTTCAACCATTGTATCGCTCATTTTGGGCATTAAGATCGCTTCAGCCTTAATAGAAGATAAATCTACTGCCGGTGCTGGTGCTGCCGCAGGAGCCTCTGATTTCGGCGTTTCAGCTGCAGGTGTTGCTGCCGGAGCCGGAGCGCCGCCACCTTTAATCTGAGAAATCAATGAATCAATATTTTCACCGTCTTTACCGATAACTGCAATCACACCATCAATCGGTACTGCACTTTTTGCCTCTGCTGCGATGTATAAGAGCGTTCCATCTTCATAAGATTCCATTTCCATGGTAGCCTTATCGGTCTCAACTTCTGCTAAAAGGTCGCCGGATTTCACCTTATCTCCTACTTTTTTGTGCCATGCAGCGATAACACCTTCTGTCATGGTATCGCTCATTTTAGGCATTTTAATCAATTCTGCCATTATCTTTTATAGAGATTAAACGTATTCTTAGAATTCAAAAATACGTTTTTTACAATAAATTCCCACTACTAAGTATAGAATTTATCTACGTACTTTTGCGTAGTTTTTATTTTTTTTACTTTTTGAACAGTGCAGTAATCTTTTAAAGAACTGTTTGTTAATGCATTGCTCTAAAGTACACTGATTATCTGTTTGTGTATTTTTTAACAATCAGGTCCTGTTTCGGGTTCCGTTTTATTACTGCAATCCCAGTAGATGTCGCTGGTCATTGCTGCATGTAATTTCAATTCCCTGAACCGAGCTTTCCAGAATATATAAACAGAGGTTACCATGTTCAAACTGATCCATGTCAGCCAAAGGAGTTTTGGTAATCAGACTCAATAAGATACGGATTGCCCGGCCATGCATACAGACCAGAATGGTTTGATGGGGGGATGCTAATATCTCCTGTATCACAGGCTCCTGTCTTTTCTGTACATCCACCGGGCTTTCTCCGCCCCAACGCTTACATTCAACATCTCCCTGCTGCCAGCGTGCCAGAAGCTCCTTATATTCATTGTGTTCGGTTGCTGTGGCTACCTTCCCGTCCATATCCCCCCAACTGATCTCATTTAAACCCGGACGGATAAAATGTGGTATGGAATTGTCGATGAATGCCTGTACTGATTCTATACTCCTGTTAAGTGCTGAAGTGTAGACCGCATCAAAAGCTATGTGTTTGTATGCTTCATAAAAAGCATTCGCCTGTGCACGGCCTGTATCATTCAACGATGAGTTTACAGCGCTGCCTTGTACGATTCCTTTTTTATTATACTCGGTTTGTCCATGGCGGACAAGGTATATTTTTTTGGTACTCAAAATTATTCTACTTTTGTTAGCCTTCAATCTTGCTTACAAGTATAATGATAAATACAAACATAACACTTGAAGAACTAAATAAAATGGGTGTTAACACCATGGGTGAACATCTGGGAATTGTGTTTACTGAAGTTGGTGCAAACTATATCTGCGGCACCATGCCGGTAGATCACCGGACCATACAACCCATGGGCCTGCTGCATGGAGGCGCTTCAGCAGTGCTGGCAGAAACTCTGGGCAGCATTGGTTCGTATTTATGTGTAGATATAAAAACGCAGGCTTGTGTTGGTTTGAATATTTCCTGCAACCACATCCGTGCTGCCAAAGATGGTTTTGTAACCGGAAAGGCTGTATTGATCCATGAAGGCGGGAAAACCCATATCTGGAATATTGATATTACAAACGATAAACAACAATTGATCTGCAGCAGCCGGTTAACTGTGATGGTGCTGGATAAAAAATAGCATGAGTTCTTCCACGGTTTTACATACAGATATTTCAGCAGATCTTTGTAAAAAGGATCTGATCAAAGGCAGTTTATATACAGCTATCCAGCATGCATACGGAATAGCCTGCTGGTCGAATCCCGAATCCAAAAGCTGGGACATTATCATTGATCCGCAGCCAATGCTGCTGGCCGAAAATAAAACACCTTACCTGCATAAGCTTCCTTCCGGCTTTCTGATCGCACCTTTCAAGGCAAATGCCGCAAAATATTTTATACAGAATAAAATTCATATCCAGCTTGGCGCAACCGTTCATACAAGCGCTCAAAGCGGCTATGAAAACCTGCTGGATGATGTGTTGCAGACCAGTGCACAGCAAACAGCTTCCCTGGCTGATCTGATTCCGGCAAAAGACATCCAGCCGGATACTACCGATTCTGCCTGTTATATTCAAGGTGTTGATGCAGCCAAAGGTATTATCCATGAAAATGAAATGCAGAAAGTCGTGCTGGCACGTTCGAAAGTACAACAGATTAACCTGACCAGCCTGGAAACTGTTGTTTTGAATCTGCGTGAACAATATCCACTGGCTTATGTTGCTATCTTCTTTCATCCGGAAACAGGTTTGTGGGTTGTTGCCACACCTGAGCTATTATTATCTACGGATAGCAATGGTACCTTTAAAACAGTTGCCTTAGCCGGTACACAAAAATATAATCCGGCTATTCCTATCCGCGATGTTTCCTGGACACACAAGGAGATCGAAGAACAAGCGCTGGTATGCAGGTACATCATTAACTGTTTTAAAACAATCCGTCTGCGCGAATATATTGAACAAGGTCCGCGTACCATACAGTCGGGTAACCTGCTGCATTTAAAAACCGAATTCACTGCTAACACGCAGGAAGTAAATATGGAAGAACTTGGCACCACCATGCTGCAGCTCTTACACCCTACCTCAGCGGTTTGCGGCATGCCGAAAAAACAGGCCTTGGATTTCATTGAAGCACATGAATCGTTCGACCGCAAAATGTTCAGTGGTTACAGCGGGCCGGTAAACATGTATAAAGAAACAGCTTTATACGTAACACTGCGTTGTGCCCAGATTTATTCGAATGTCATTGTATTATATGCAGGTGCCGGCATTACTGCAGATTCTGTTCCTCAAAAGGAATTTGACGAAACGAATCTTAAAATGGATGTAATCGGTAATGCCTTCAACAGTATTACCTCTTAACTTTTAGCTCTATCCACGTGCAAGCAATCTACGATATACCAGAAATACTCTTTCAGCATGGCGTAACCGACGTAGTGCTGTCTCCGGGTTCACGCTGTGCCCCTTTAAGCATTGCATTTGCCCGTCATAAAAAACTTCAGATTAAGGTAGTACCTGATGAACGCTCCGCTGCATTCATTGCATTAGGTTTGTCCTTACAATCGCAGAAGCCTACCGTCCTGATCTGCACATCTGGTTCTGCCTTATACAACTATGCCCCGGCTATTGTAGAAGCCTATTATCAACGTGTACCCCTGATCGTGTTGTCTGCAGATCGCCCGCCGGAATGGATCGACCAGAATGACGGACAAACAATCCGTCAGCAGGAAATCTACGGCAAGCACAGCAAAGCATTCTTTCAGCTATCTGCTGAACATGAACAACCGTCAACACAATGGGAAACCAACCGCAAAGTTAACGAAGCCGTGGCAATTGCTGAAGCCTATCCAAAAGGTCCGGTACATATCAATATCCCTTTCCGTGAACCTTTTTACCCGAAAGAAGAAATTACCTTCTCTGCTGCACCTACGGTAATCAAACGTGAGCAGCCTGTGTATACATTAAACGAAGGTCAATGGAAAAGCCTGCAGCAAAAGCTGGACTCCTATAAAAAGATTTTATTCGTAAGCGGACAGCATGCATACGATGAATCGCTGCGTTTAACCATCGGTAATATCAAAGCCCCCTTTATAGGAGAAATTGTTTCGAACCTGCATGGTGTACGGAATGTGATTTATACACATGACACCATGCTCACCTCCATTCCATTAACAGATCTGGAAGAACTGAAACCGGATCTGGTGATTTCGTTCGGCGGCGCATTGCTATCGAAATGGTTAAAGCAGTACATACGTGTAAATGCATCGATCGATCATTGGTTTATCGGTCCGGATGTAACAACTGCTGATGTGTTTCAGCAGCTGACAGAAATTATACCCGTACAAATAAGTGAGTTTTTATCCAAAACCACTATTTCATCCGCTACACAGGATCAGTTCCTGCAGCGTTGGATCCAGCAGCAAACCCATATCATACCTGCCATACGTGAATTCAATACCAAAGAAAGAATCTTCAATGAATTTACCGCAGTCTATGATGTTCTGAATCATCTTCCCTCCTTTGCCAAACTGCACCTGGCCAATAGCATGTCGGTGCGTTATGCCAATACACTTGGTATTACACAACGTTCAGCAGAGGTGTTTGCCAACAGAGGTACCAGCGGCATTGACGGTGTAATCAGTACCGCTTATGGCTATGCACTGCGTACAGTTCAACTGGTAACTGTAATCACTGGCGATCTGGCTTTCTTCTATGACCGCAATGCATTCTGGAACAATTACAAACCGTCCAACCTCCGTATTGTTTTACTGAACAACCATGGTGGTGGCATCTTCCGTATGATTGACGGCCCTGCAGCACTTCCCGAACTCGATGAGTTCTTTGAAACCAAACAATCACTAAGTGCTAAATATTTGGCCCAGGAACATGGATTGGAATATACAGCCTGCAAAAATTTCAACGACCTGAACCAGGCACTGGATAATTTCTTCCAGCCATCAATGTTCGGCAAGATTCTGGAAATTGAAACTGATTCAAGAAAAAATACAGAAGTGTTCAAACGTTTTAAGAAAACGCTTCAACAGCATTATACAAAATAACATATCCGATTGCAGCATATCAAAAGACTCTGAGTATCAACTCAGAGTCTTTTATTTTTTCGACAGTTTCATTAAATATAACATATGAACAGGTTACTTATAGCACATTCAAAAGATTAAGAAGAGAAACAACTATTAATCATTACTCATCAGGCTATGATGCATTCTTTACTTAAATCTTTATTCGTCAGTATATTTTTTTTAGTTATTTCTATTGCTATCTATGCCCAAACCCCTACATATTCCTGTGGTACAGATGAGTTGATCAGGGAACAGAATAAAAATAAAGCATTTCGGATAAAGCATGATGAAGCAGAAAAACGTATTCTTCAGTTTTCACAGAACCGATCTGTTTTACGCACAACTGCCCTATCGAATTATGTGATCCCTGTTGTTATACATGTAATACATAATAACGGCCAGGAAAATATACCAGATGCTCAAATACTTCAGGGAATCCGGCACCTGAACGAGGCATTCAGCAATACAGGCTTATATGATACGTTAACAGGTACAACGATAGGCATTCAGTTTTGTCTGGCGAAACAAAATGAAAGCGGACAATTCACTACTGGTATCACACGAACACAATCTGCATTAACGGATATGCGGTCACCCTCACAGGATGCGGCCTTAAAGAACCTCGTCCGTTGGAATACCGCCGCATATATGAACATCTGGATCGTAAAAGAAATCACTTCAGAATCTTCAGGTCCCGGAGTTGCCGGTTATGCTTATTTCCCTTCTGCACACGGCAGCTCTATTGATGGCATTGTCTGTGAAGCCAGGTATTTCGGAAGTACTACAGATAATTCCAAAGTTCATATACATGAAGTGGGTCATTACCTGGGCCTGTACCATACCTTTGAAGGCGGTTGTCCCAATGGCAACTGTTTAACAGAAGGTGATCACGTATGTGATACTCCCCCGGATCAGTCTGTGGCAGCGGTTCCCTGCTCCAATGCTACCAACACCTGTTTTACCGATACCGATGATGCAAGCAACAACAATCCGTTCCGCGTAGTTTCAAAGGGAGGTTTGGGAGACCAACCCGACCAGACAAGTAATTACATGGATTACGGGAATGACTACTGCCGCGTACTCTTCACGCCTGGCCAGCGCGACAGAATGATTGCAGCCCTGACCACCACCAGGGCCAGCCTGCTGGATTCAAAAGCATGCGAAGATCTTTGTCCCAATCCCATCAGCATTGCATTTACACCAGCTGACACAACCCTTACAATCGGTTCTACCATTAATTTTATAAACACGACTACCGGCGCAACAGGTTATGAATGGACAATCAACGGAACTGCATTTTCAACAACACAGAATACTTCATATACCTTCAACAATCAGGGCAGCATGTATGTAAAACTTCGTGCAACCAATTCAAGCAATACCTGCGCCAAAGAACTTACCTACATCATTAAGGTACGCTGCACGACGCCGGCAATGATCTCCGGACCCAATAAAATAAAACCTGGAACAACTGTGCAGTATACAAACATCAGCGGTACGAGCACTGCCAGTGAATGGTTTCTAAATGGAGTTTCGGTCGGTACCAATCCAACCTATTTCCATACATTCAACAATGGCGGCGGATATTTCTTATCGCTTGTGAATACCAGCAACGGCTGTAAGGATACTGCTTCCATCTATATTCAGGTAGCGGAATGCTTGCAGGGCAACGAAGGAAATACATGGTACTTCGGTATGTGGGCAGGTTTGGATTTTTCAGGAAGCACTCCTGTACCGATTGTCTTTCCGTTAACGGTCCAATCGCTTTATCACTTCGCCGGAGAAGGATGCGTATCCATGTCCAGCCCCAATGGCGATTATTTATTCTTCGCTAATTCCGGTTACGTATTTAATAAAAATCATTTACTGATGCCCAACGGATCAGGCATATTAGGAGATGAATCAGCTACACAAATGGCTGCTATTCCTAACCCGGGGCACCCCGGTAAATACTATCTTTTTACTGTAGATGCATTTGGCGGTCCCGAAGGATTCAGGTATTCGGAAATTGACATGAGTCTTGACGGCGGACTTGGAGATGTTATTACTGCAACGAAAAATACACAGCTGCTTACCAATGTAACCGAAAAGATTACAACCGTAAGACATAGCAACGGTACCGATATCTGGGTACTGGTGCATGAATATGAAACCAATGCTTTTTACGCTTACCGGGTAACACCAACAGGAATCAATCCGCCGGTGATCAGTCATTCCGGATCTGTACATGTAAAAGATCAATATGATAATAATGTGATCGGACAAATGAAAGCGTCGCCCGATGGCTGTAAGCTTGCATTGGCTGTCATGACCGAATCCTATGCAGAGCTTTTTAATTTTGATGCAGTGACCGGGATGGTATCGAACCCGATGCAATTCAAAGACCCTAAATACGATGATGCTTATGGTATAGAATTTTCACCGGATGGCTCTAAGCTCTATATCGGCTCATCAAGTACCGATAATATTTATCAGCTTGACCTGCAGGCTGGCAATGCCGCAGCTATTGCACAATCCTCCGTACTGATCGGTAATAGTAACTGCATTGGTGAAATGGGTTCGTTCCAATTAGGATCTTATGGTAAAATATATGTAGGCCGCAGTGGAGAAAAAGCATTAGGTGTGATCAACAATCCCAATACATTGGGCATAAACTGCAATTTTGTATATAACCAGCTATACCTGGGCGGACGTAGCAGTGAGCACGGGCTACCGGCCTTTGACCAGAGCTTTTATTATAGTCCTGCTCCCACGATTTCCGGCCTGGATACAGTATGCGCCAATACAAAACATATCCGGTATGCAATATCCAATTCCACCTGCGCTGCAAATACAAATGTATGGCAGCTTATTGGCAACGGACAAATTATTTCTTCTGATGATACTGAAGCGATTATTGATTTTAATGAAGATGGAACCGATACCTTAATTGTTGAACGAACTTCTGCTTGCGGTAAAACAAGTGACACCTTATTTATAGCTGTACGAAATTCAATTAAACTTGATATAACAGATACGGTCCGCTGCTCAGCAAATCCCATTATACTTGATGCCGGCAGCGGCTACAGTTCATATACCTGGCAGGACCTTTCAACGGCACAGACTTTCCAGGCTGCACAGGCCGGTAAATACTGGGTAACCGTTACTTCTCCCGATGGTTGTTCTGCTACAGATACTGTTCGTGTATTTGGGTATAATCCCAAAACGGTTTCTCTCGGCCCTGACACTCTACTCTGCAATGGTACTGTAGTAGTTCTGCAAGCAGGTAACTTTAATGCCTACAGCTGGCAGGATTACTTTAACGGGCCAACCTATACCGTATTTAAACCGGGTAAATATTGGGTAACCGCCACAGATAACTGCCGAAACAAATTCTCTGATACCATAGAGGTATTGCCTTGTTGCGACATGATCATCCCGAACCTGATCACACCTAATAATGATGGATTAAATGATTTCTTTGTTATCCAGTGTCTCGATAATGAAAGTGGCTGGCTGCTTGAAATATCCAACAGCTGGGGTGAAATCATTTACAGAAATACGAATTATAAAAATACCTGGGGCGCACAGAATACATCAGCCGGAGTTTATTACTACTTCCTGAAAAAGGATGACCGGGAATACCGGAGCTGGCTGCAGGTTATAAAATGATGATAAAACCTCCGGAAGTTTAAATCCGGAGGGTTCGTTCCTTTTGAAATAGTAATTTTAACTACTCATCCTTACGTAAACGCAGGATCATATTGCGTTGAAGCGTATAACCTTCCAGCGGATTCAATGCCATAAGCTGTTCTACCGTTACTTTATGGTCATAAGCAATATTTTCAAGTGTATCACCTTCTTTAACCAGATATTCATTTGCTGTTGGCTGATGAATACCTATTTTAACTTTGATCAGCTGATTCACATAAATTGTATCATACGTTAAATTATTCAACTGCTTCAAGTCGGCAACAGACATATGGTATAGTTTAGCGATAGAGAATAACGTATTCTTCACACGCACTTTGTACAAATCTTCGCCTTCTTTCAGAGACACTTTCTGCGTTTTTTTCAATTGCAGGTTATGCTCAATTTCAGCGTTTTTAGATGCAATGATTTCATTCTTCTCAGCAATATCAATGTTGCTTTGAGTCATTGCTTCATCTACGCCGGCATATTTTTCAGACTGGGCTTTATAGTATTTTTTATTCTTCTTCTCAGTAGATAATGTCATGGATTCCGTCATGGAAATCTGCGCGATGATATCATTATCGCCAACATTCCTTTTAACACGCAACGGCGTATAAGGTAATACGTCGTCTGAAGTTAATGCGTTGATCTCCCTTATCTCTTCAACAGTCATGTTAAACTTCTGGGCAATGGTATAAATGGTTGTTTTAGGCTCAACCACATAAGTCATGTTCTTTGTTTCATAGCCCGGTCCGCCAAGAATATAAAATTCCACTCTTCTGTTCAATTGTCTTCCGATCTCATTATCATTCGAAGTAAGCGGACGCTCTTTTCCTAACGGGTTCATGACAATTTTAGAATGATCCACTCCTTTTGAGATTAAATAATCGATGGCAGCCTGGCCGCGTTTTTCAGATAAAACTCTATTGTATGTATCCGTGCCGACACCATCCGTATTAGCATTAAGTTCAATCTGGATCTGCGGATGCTGAACCGTATATGCGACCAACTCATCCAGCGTTTTCTTCGCTTCCGGTCTTAACTCTGCCGAGTTAAAGTCGAAATATATATTTTCAAACAGCTTCCTGTTTGCCGCAACTGCTGAAGACTGAATAATGATCGTATCAACAGAATAAACAATCTTCTGTGTGATCTTAGAACCTTTTTCGATCAGCACTATTTTGTAATTAGCGCCTGCAGGTAAATTATCAAAACGGAACTGCCCTTCCGTATTGGTTTTAGTTACTTTAATATGTTCGTCACTTTCATTTGTCAAAGCAACTTCAACATTGGAAGCCTTATTACCCTTGTTATCAACAATGACACCGGTTACCGAAATACTTTTTACTTCCGCGGGTATAGAATCTGCATCAATCTTTGAGATCAGAGCTTCTTGCTTAGGAATAATGTCGAATCTGTAAATATCATCATTACCCATACCACCTTGTCTGTTCGAAGACAAGTATCCCTTTTTATCACCTAATACAAAATAAAAGTCATCACGGTGCGAGTTGAAAGGCATTCCGATATTTTCTGAAGTTTCAAAGTTTTCAGATTCCTTTGACATGAAAATATCCAGTCCACCAAACCCTTCATGACCGTTGGAAGCAAAGTATAGCAAATGCTCTTCGGCATAATACTGAGGAGACATATCCGTGAAGATGGTATTTACTCCCGGGCCTAAGTTTGTAGCAGCTCCCCAGTTATCGTTTTTCGTGGATGTAGAATACCAGATATCATGCATTCCATAACCACCGGGACGTTTAGAAGTAAAAAACAATACTTTACCATCCGGTGAAACTGAAGGATGGCTGTTCCACTGATTTTTCTGATTGATGTTTTCATTCAGACGAACCGGAAGCCCCCACATCCCATCTGCCCCTTTTGTCATTACATAGATCACACAGTTGAAGGTTTGTGTGTTACCAACAACAATTTTTTCATCGCAGCGGGTAAAGTAAAATTTCTTCCCATCTGCTGTAAAAGAACCCGGACTCTCATCAAACTCAGAATTCACCACTTTGAAATTATCTTCCGTCTCTACCAGTACCCAGGTTCCTCCTCTTAATACATAGCGGTAACTATCACTTCTGGCACCGCCCAGCATGGAGTTGGAACCATGCCCCACCGAACCCGGACGTGAAGACGTGAATACTACAATAGAATCGTTTTTACCATAAATTGCCGGCGAATATTCTGAATATTCTGTATTCACCGGTGCAGGTAAACACTTGAAATCATAATCGCGCAGCGGCTGCTTCATTTCTGCTTCAGCAAGTTCAAGACCTTTGATGGCATTACGCGCCCGGTCCTTATACTCTTCCGCAGATAACGAGGTATTTTTATATCCGTCAATGAATGTCTGGAATTCTTTTTTGGCTTCGGCATACTGGCCGTTATCGCGAAGTGTAATCGCATAATAAAAACGGGCCAAAGGATAATGTGCATTATCTTTGGTCATTACCAGCTTGTAATATTTTTCCGCGGATGCATAATCGAAATATTCCCTGTAGGACTCAGCCAGCTGATATGCGCAATACATATCAGAAGGGTTCTCTTCAAATGCCAATTTATATTGCTGAGCAGCAAGGTAATACTCGTAATTTTTAAAATGCTGGTCGCCTTTTATTTTTGCTACACTATTTGTTGGCTTTGTTTTCTGGGCATACAAAGTTGTTGCAGTACATGCTGCAATAAACAAAATCGATATGGTGCGCAACAGTCTGTTCATGATCTTATGCTTATTGAACGTATAAATAAGTAAATACGTTACTTTTATATCCTCGGAGTCTGATAAATGCGTTGAGCCTTTGCAGGCGAATTAAACTTGATTGATATTTCATATGCCCCCGCACCTTTGCCCGCCACGTTCTTACGAAGGGTTGAGCTGTTCATATCATAGCTTAGGCCAATGGTGTACAGGTTGCTGCCAAAGCCTATAAGAGCAATATAGGAATCTTTTATCCGATACCAGCCCCCGGCCATTAATTTCGTCGGCACGATTCCTTTCCCTTCCGCGCCAAATGTGTATGTCCCATACAACCCAACATTGATCTGAAGCGCCGTGCTTTGCATAGCGATCAATGCATTCGGTGAAATGTTCCAGGTTGAACTCAGCGAATATTCTCCACCGAGTATGATCTTACTTAACACAGGTAGCGGGCTGCTTTTATCAGCAATCACAGATTCATTCGGTTTGTTGAAATGGTAAGCAGAATATCCCGCATAAAAGCTCTTGCCTACTTCTCTGATATCTCTTTTGGGATTGTTGTAGTAAATACCACCAAAGCTGATATCCGGATATAGATGCGTAGAAACAAAATTATATTCCCCCGAAGGCAGACTGGAATTAAAACCATTCAACGGATCAAACTGCGCCCCCCATTGTCCGGTAGTAAAGTCAATAGTCTTCTGCATAAAGCCAACCTGCAAACCTGTTAAAATGTGATTGTGTTCATTAATAGGAAGAACATAAGCCGCAGTCACATTTACACCTAAGGTTGTTAAACCTATATCTCCGGCTTTGTTTTGGAATACAGAAACGCCTATTCCGCCCAGGTTTACCTCCTTATGCGCAGGCCGGTAAATAGGTACGATCAGCGAAGCCTGATTGGTAGTATAGGGAGTAACAATACTTTTCCATTGAACCCTGGAATTTAATGCAGCACTTACTGTTGGCTCAGCCCCTGCAAATGCCGGGTTTAAGTATAGGCTGGAAGAATAATATTGAGAGAAAATTGCATCCTGCCCCATCGATTTAAAAACCAATGCGAAGAAGGTTATATATATACATACTGCAATTTTTGAATGCATAAATTTTAAAATACTGTATAATAATATCTTACCTATTGAAGTTACCTTTATACAGCTATACGTTATATAAGAGAAAAGTATTCAATATCAAATATATTGGTTTAACAAAAGTTTATGCCTGATTATTTGTTACAATCATACATAAATACAAAATTATATTTAAAATTCAATTAATTTAATGCTTTTATATAAAAAAAATCCATAGATTAGTTTACCTTTGAGGTTCATCAATTCAAAAAAATTTAAACACAGGATAACAATATTTCGTAGTTATCAGGAACAAAATTAAATTTTACAATGGCTGCTCGTTTTAAAATTTATTTATTTTTATTCTTTTTGTTCCTGCTTCTTCAGGCAGGCAGCAACTGCTTTGCCTCAGGTTCTATAACTGTTTCGATACAATTAAATGGTGTCACCATAATTCCCGGGGGGGCTAAAAATGTACAGGTATGTACGGGTTCCATCTTCAACTTAAAATCTGCCAACGTAGCAAGCTCTCCGCCTTCAGGTGCTGCTGTTTATGAATGGAAAAACCTTGATTCATTAAGAACAATTAATTCAAATCCAATCAACACAGGCGATGCCGGAAGATGGGTGGCTACAATAAAATATTACAATACCAGTACTGCCAGCTGGATCTCAGCATCTGATACCGTTTTTGTTTCTTATTATACCTCAAGCGGATTTAAAATAACTACCTCCAACGGTGTGCCAATCGCAGGCTCAAATATATTTGTGTGCGGCAGCAAAGACAGTACCTTCCTTGCTTCTCCCGGCTATACAGATTATGTATGGTATAAGAACAGCACCGCAAATGTTGTCAGTACAACAAACAGCCTGACTGTTACACAGGCAATGTTATCCGCATCTGAAGGAACAGTTTCATTCTTTGTTACTGCCAAAAATGCTTCCGGCTGTGATGTTTCGGCCCAACAGAATATACGACGCGACAATTCCTTTGCTGTTAATCTGGGCCCGGATCAGGTACTTTGTTCAGGAACTCCTGTAACACTTTCCTCCCCTGTTACTCCGCCGCCAAGTGTAATCTTTCTGTACAAATGGAGTACAGGCGTATCCAATGTAGCATCCATATCTGTAAACACCGCCGGTACCTACACACTATATGTAACCAGCAATGGATCAAAATGTGTACTGAACAGTTCTGTTAAAATTTCATATATAGCTCCGCCAACAATAACCATCACGCCGGATACCAGTATCTGTTACAACACTTCTGTTCAGTTAAATGCTAACGTAACCGGTAATGGTACATACAGCTATGCCTGGACTCCGGCAACCGGTCTATCCAATCCGTCCGTCAGTAATCCTGTCGCAACGCCAACCACGGTAGGTCCTACTGTATACACTGTAAAAATTACCGATGCGCTCGGATGTTCGGGCGGCAGTTCAAAAAGTACAACCATCACCTTACTGGCCCCTTACACACATTCTTATTTTACGCTGGATGCAGGAAATGATACAGCTTTCTGCTATGATAAAGCCAGCCAGCTAAATGCAGTCATTACAGCAGCCTCTCCCAGCACCTATACCTGGGACTGGGGCCCCGGGCCGGGCTTTAATACGCCTGATATTCAAAACCCATTGTTCACTTCAACAGACGTAGGAACAAAAAAATATGGTGTTACTGCTACGGATGTCAGGGGATGCAAAAAAACAGACTCATTATTGATTATGATTCACCCTGCTCTGACTGTAACAACAAGCTTTACAGACAGCACACAATGTGTAGGCAATACGGTGCAGCTATACGCTTCCGCTTCGGGTGGCAGTTCTTCGGTTTATGGGTTTAATTTCTCACCACCCAACGGAGTTGTTTCAGGAAATCAATTTACATACCTGCAGCTTAACGAAGGAACGGAAGTCATCTCAGTAACTGCTGAAGATGCAAAAGGATGCCAGAGTCCCGCGGTAAATGTAAACATTACAGGCTATAGGCCTTATATAAAAGTTGCTGAAGGCGAAGATACTTCAGCTTTTGGCGGAGATCCGCTGGTATTGGTAGCTGATATCAAAAACAAACCGAATATAAAAATCAATTGGTACGAACAGTTCACCAATAATTTCCTGGTAAGCGGCCCAACATACACTTCCACAAAAGATGAAACCGTATATGCATTCTGCATGGACACAGTATTTGCATGTACCAATGCTGATACCGTAAATGTAAAACACCTGGAAGCCAATATGTATGTGATTTACATACCAAATGTTTTTTCTCCTGAAGCAAGTAATGAAGAAAATCAAAAACTGAAAGTTTATGGTACCTTGATTCAGGAAGATGGTTTTAGTTTCAGGATTTACAACCAATGGGGGCAATTGGTTTATCAAACAAATTCATTTTCAGAAGCAAATACAAAAGGCTGGTCTGGTGAAATAAAAAATAACAGTTCCAAACAATCATCCAATGTGTATACTTATACCGTTGATGGCAAATTTTTTGATGGCTCTACCTTCAGCAGGGCCGGTACTGCCACCATGCTCAGGTAAAACTATATCCGACCGGCGTTTCTATTCTCTGGAATATTCGTATTTTTGGAAATGATTAACCGGATCGTTACCGCAGTTTTCTTATTTCTCAGTTCTACTATTTTGCACGCGCAAATTGACAAGGAATTCTGGTTTGCAGTGCCCTATGCCAATCCAAGCAATGGAAGAATACCGGTATACTTGCGGATTGAGGCCTTTACACAAGCGGCAACCGTTACCATTGATGTACCCGCCAACCCGGCATTACAACCCAAAACAATTACAATCGCTGCCAATAGCTCTTATTCTTTGGACCTCTCAGGCTGGCTTGCTGATTTAGAAAATATTCCTGCCAACACCATTCTGAATAAAGGCCTGCATGTGACCGCTACCAAAGAGATCAGCGCATATTATGAATTGTATGGAGCGAGTTTTTATGCCCCGGGCACCAACAGTGACATCTTCACGTTCAAAGGTAGAAATGCACTCGGCAAACTCTTTTATACACCTTTCCAGACTCGCTGGGACAACCAGATCGATATTGATGCCTGGGCTTCCTTTGATATCATCGCAACGGAAAACAATACACTGGTAACAATTACACCTACCCAGGACATTGTCGGCCATGCAGCCTCAGTTCCTTTTACAATTGTACTGCAAAAAGGACAAACATGGAGCGGACAATCCATCACCACCGTTGCAGCTAACAGACCAACCGGAACCAAAATAGAAGCTACCAAACCTATTGCTGTCACAGTAAAGGACGACTCCATGCTTTTTGAGGAGCATTGGGATATGGGCGGTGATCAGATCATTCCGGTAAGTCAATCGGGTACTGCTTACTTTGTATTAAAGCACCTGTTGATGACTTTAGAACCGGATAATGATTTTGCCTATGTACTGGCAACTGAAGACAACACACAGGTATTTTTAGAGGGAGCAACAACACCGCAGACGACATTAAACGCAGGCATGCAAATAGAAATACCAATTAACCAGACTACCTACATTACTTCCTCTGCTCCCGTATATGTACTGCATGTTACAGGTTTTGACCGGGAACTGGCCGAAGCGATCATTCCCCAGATCAGATGTACAGGCTATAAAGAAGTTGGCTTTATCCGATCCAATACAGAAGATCTTGTGCTGAATATTCTCACAAAAAAAGGTAATGAAAACAGCTTTATACTGAATGGTAAAAAAACACTTATTCAGGCTAGCGATTTTTCTGTAATTCCAGGGAATACTGATTGGGTTTTCACCAGTAAGTACTTTAATGCTGCTCAACTCCCTGCTTTGAGAGCCAACCTCATTACAAATACAAAAGGTTCCTTTCATTTAAGTATTATGAATGGCGGCACTGATACAGGCTTCCGGTATGGTTACTTTTCGGATTTCGGTTTTGTTGACCTTGGCTCCGATACCACTATCTGTCCAGGTAAACCCTATGAAATTTCTGCAGGCATTCAGAAAGACAGCTACCTCTGGTCACCAACAGGCAAAACGACTTCCAGCATTATTGCCCGGGATTCCGGAACGTATACAGTACTTGTCACAAAAGATACCTGCTCGTTCAGGGATACAATTCACATCAGCTACTATGCCGACCAGGGCGACATTATTTCATCAAAAAATACAGATACGACCTGCGCCAACCAAACACTTGTCATAAATACCTATCCTTCTTATCATGACTTCCTCTGGTCTACAGGAGAAACAAGTGACGGCATCACCGTTAATCAAAGTAATACGTATCGGGTGAATGCAAAAAATCATTTTGGTTGTACAGAAAAAGATTCCTTAAAAATCACGGTCCTCCCTCTTCCGACGGGAAATATCACCTACAGTCCGCCAGACGATCAAACATTTTGTTCAACAGATATTGTCCATTTAACTGCGCCGGTAAACTTTAGTTCTTATCTTTGGCATACCGGAGAAACAACACGGAATATCCAGACAACCAAGACCGAGAATGGAATATATTCGGTTGTATTAACAGATAGTTTGGGTTGCAAAAATCCGGTTTACCTGGAAGTCGATTGTTCGGTCTTTATTGAAGTGTACAACCTCATCACACCCAATGGCGATGGGCTCAATGATTTCTTTGAAGTATCAGGATTATTGAAAAATACCTATTCCCTGAAAATTTATAATAGCTGGGGCGCATTGGTATATTCAAACGATAATTACAACAATGTCTGGGATGCAGAACCTCTCGAAGACGGGGTTTATTATTTCAGTCTTACTCATTACAAAGGAAAACGAAACATTAAAGGTTGGTTTCATGCAATTCATTAAAACGTTATTTTTCACACTGCTTGTATTCATATGTGTTCAGCAACAAGTTAAGGCAGCTCCTGAAGTACCTGATACGGTTAAGGTTGGAAGTTATATCCTGAGTTTACATGATATTAACTTCCATGATAAAGAATATACCATGCGCTACTGGCTTTGGTTTGTATACAACAATCCGCACTTCGATTTCACCACACAGGTAGAAGTGCCCAATGCCAAAAGCGTTGAAAAACCCGATGTACTGGTTGATACCATCAATGGTAAAACATGGGTGCTGATGAAGATGAAATCGGTGATGAAACAATCATGGAACGTAAACGATTATCCGTTTGATGAACAGAGTATCGTACTGTCTATTGAGAACACCATGTATGACAAAAAATGGCTGGTCTATGAAGTGGATTCAGCAGGCAGCAGCTATGCACCTACCATGAATGTTGACGGCTGGAAGATCAAAAACTTTCATGTGATGCGGGGAGAAAACGTGTACAACACATCTTTCGGAGATCCGAGGGCAACAACCTCTAAAGCCGAATACGATTCCTTCAATATAAAAATGACGCTTGAACGCGATGCGATGGGCCTGTTCATGAAAATTTTCCTGGGCATGTATATCGCTTTCTTCATAGGCAGTATTGCATTCTTTATTGAGGTAAAAGAAATCGAATCCCGCTTTGCCTTGCCTGTAGGTGGCTTGTTCGCAGCGGTCGGTAATAAGTACATCATTGATTCACTGCTTCCCGAAACCTCTGATTATACCCTGGTTGACACACTGCACTCAATCACCTTTGTATTTATCTTTCTTTCCATCTTCCTGATTGCTTACTGTACACAGCTGCATGAAAAAAATAAAGCATTCAAAGCTGAGCGCGTAAACATCATCGGTTCAAGAATCATGATCAGCACCTATATCCTGCTGAATATCTTCTTTGTTTCAATGGCAGCGTTCTTTTAAAATCAGATCACAGGTTTATGTCTATTTCTCTTGATACTATTCGCATTGGTAAAAAGTATTACATCATCAACTATGGTGAAAGACATGAGTTTATTGTGTTAAGACGTATCGCGGAAAATAACTACCTGGTTAAGGATCTGCTAACCCTTGAAAAATATGAACTGCAGGAATTTATTGTCTATGGAAAGGGTGATGATTTTGAACTGTTCGAATTATAAATACAGACCCTTCAGGTCCTGCTCGTAATCGAACTGCAGATCTTCGTGCAATGTTTTCAGAGCTTTTTCAACTTTGGTCAATTGGCGGTAATACAGATTTTCAATAACCGTGCTGTGACTGATCTTAATACCTGATGCCTTCATTTTTGAACAGAAGTGCATCAGTACTTCAATCTCCGTTTGTTTGATCCCAGAATACTTAATATACTTCGTCACCGAACGAACAATCTTTTGCAGTCCTTTCTTGGCGACATAGAGGTTGCTTGTGTTCAGCAGTTCGAACTGTTCGTCTATATCCGCTTTAATAGCAGCGATATAATCAGCTTCATTACCGGCTTCAAAAATAAGATAAGTAAGAAGTTCTTTACTCTCCTTTTTATATTTAGCCAGACGGAGACAGATCTCCACCAGTTCTTTGGACGAGAACGCCTGCAGTTCTTTCTTCAGTTCGTTTAAGGTAGCAGCTTTCATCGGGCTTAATCAAAGAATCTCCAGCTGATCCCAAAGTCGATCGTCCACGGAATACCTGTATAGTACGGAGTTGTATAGTATCCTTTCTTCGGAGTAATCAAGCCTTTCACATTTGCCAGTTTCACAAAAAGACGGGCCGTACGGATCTGCATATTCACAAAGTAATCGACTACAACATACTGATCGATGTAATTAAAATCCATCTTCGACGTGCCGGTATAACTGGTAACATAATACTGCTGGATCAGCGGGTTGTAACCATTCGACTGGAAAGAGGAACGATACAATACATCAAAACCTGTCTGCAATAAGGTAGCACGCTTAAACAACCAGGCTTCAATAAAGAGCTGCGTGGCATTCACCACCTGCGGCATCTGCAGCTTGCTGTATCTGCCCTGGTCAAGCGAATTGTACTGGAACTCATTGTACACATGGATCTTCCACAGATTAAATCGCAGTCCTAATTTAGCCTGGATATGTGTAATGGCAGTATCGTACTGGGCTGGTGTACCGGCTTCCGTATAATAGATGTAATTATTATACTGATTCCATGAAAGCGATGGAATAACATCTATTTTTTTCTTTCTGAAAATATATTCAGCAAACAAACGATTGGTCTTTTGTAAATCAAAATCAGTGTTATTCCATTTAACCAGATTGCTTTGATAATGGCTTTGGATCATGCTTGGCGATACTGCCCAGGTGCTGCCTTCCAGCCTGAAACCTTTATGCACGAAAGACAGTGAAGCATTATAATTATTTTTAGTAGTATCTTTTGGACTAGCCAATGAGTTCGTATGGTTCAATACCCCCCAATCCACGCTTGCTTCGGCATACGACTTCCCTTGTTCGTCGAAATACCTTCTCAAAATTCCATCCACATACCATTCCGATGTATAGCGGTTATAAGGAGAGATCGAATCGTAATATTCGCGCTGGCGCATGGTTACATAGCGGTTCTTGACAAAGGCTGCATAAAAGAATTTATTGCTGCTGCCCTTCACACCTGCCCGGTTATCCATGAAGTTGAAATCCGTACGGTCAGCAATGGAAACTGTATCATACGCGCCCGTTGGAGTATATGCAGAAAAACGTTCATAAAATGGCGCGTTGGTAGCCAGGCTGTTGTCGGTATAACGGTTGATTTTACGGGAGAAATCGAAGCGGTGGAACAGCTGTAGCTTATCGCCTTTCACAAGATCGTAATGCTGGTAAACCCGGTAATTGTAGCGTTTATCCAACGAGCGAGCATTTGTCAGCCATACGGTACTCAGCTGGTTGTTGAACATATCGTATTTATTGGCCAAACGTTTCTGTCCGTTGCTCTCATCAATCACAGAATCCAGCTTGATACCACCGTTCTCAAAGTTATGGGCCTCCATGTAATTAAACGATGCCAGTAAAAAGTAACGTTCATTTTTAGAATGATGCGACACAAAAAAATCAAAGGCATAATTTTCTGCCTGCTTGTCATTACGCGTTACATAGCCGATAATTTTTTTGGACACAATTCTACGCAGGTCTATCCCGAAGTTCCATTGCGCATTGATGTTACGCGTGAAAGACGCTTCCATGCTCTGCTGCCCCCTGCTGCCCTGGTAATACTTCAGTTCCGCATAAGGAGATTTGGTATCAAAGTATTTAATGTTGTTGGCATTGTATTCAAACGGACTGTACACATTAAAACCCGTTTGTAAACCTGTTTGCGAGGGCAGGTTGGAAGTAATGCACTGGATCGGCGTTACCCAGTTCCCCAGGTCCTGGCTGTACTGGGCATTTCGGTATATATACCCATAACGTTGTATACTCGCCAGACTGCTGTCGACCTCTGTTTTGAGTCCTCTGTTATAAAATACATCCGTTTCTGTACCATAACGCACGCTGTGATACCCATAGAGTTGTCTGGTAGAATCATCGAGGATCTGTGCACGGGAAGAAAAAATTATTCCTGTAAAAAGAATAATACCGGTAATACGCTTTAATAATGTATGAATGAAATACAACATTTATGAATGATTGATAAGACTCTTTAGTCTTTGAGTAATTTTAGTATTTATAACAGACAGGAGTTCTTCCCGGTTTGTATGAATAAGTAAATCGATTGGGATGTACATCCAGGTATTTTCAATACCACACGTATTAAACAAAGGTACAACTTTAACCCAATCTTTTTCAGTAGTTAACACCTGTGCCTGGGGATTACGCTGCTGTAATTCCTGAACTATCTTCAGATCAGTTTCTGTATAGTTATAATGATCCTTCTTATTGATGTGCTCAATAACCTGTATGCCTTTCGCTGCCAGATACTCCAGCAATGGACCGGAATTCGCAATCCCCGTAACCAGGATCACCTGATCGAAATCTCCAACGCCTGCTTGTCCGCTTTTTGTATACGCTCCGTATTGAATAGCTGTATAGTGCACGGGAATCTGTTTGCGGGCATAGCGATGGATCGCTTCATGATTTAACGGTTTATGAGCAACCGGGCTTTTCGTTACCACCACCAGGTCAGCACGCGCCGCGCCGCGCCTGAATTCCCGCAGCATACCTGTTGGAAGCACATAATCTTTATAAAAAGGGTCTTTGTATTCTGTCAGCAGGATGTTCACATCCCGTTTGATTCGTCTGTGCTGAAATCCGTCATCAAGGATGATCAATTGTAATCCTGGGATCTGCTGCAGCAATTGCTGTGCGCCGGCAACCCGGTCCTCACACACAGCTACATGATACCGCCCTGCAGCGTGGGTATACAGCTGTAGCGGTTCATCGCCAATAGCAGCAGCCGTTGAATCAACGTTTGCCAGAACAAAGCCTGTTGTTTTGCGGCCATACCCCCTGCTTAATACAGCAGTTTTATAAGAAGCAGAAAAATGATCCAGTAAGAATTGGGTGAAAGGAGTTTTACCGGTGCCCCCGGCTTTCAGATTACCGACACAGATTACTGCTGCCGGAACCAAATAACTCTTAAACCAGGACAAATCATATAAGTAATTTCTGCAGGAGGCAATTGCTCCATACAGGATTGAAAACGGCCACGCTAAAATTTTCAGAAAAATCACCTTATATTTATCCCTACGATTAATTTTAAAGCAAATTGCAAAGTCAGGCTCATTTTCACAAATCCTATGCCACGTATCGCCGATCTTATTTCCCATTTAGAACAAATTGCACCTCTTGCTTATCAGGAAGACTATGATAATTGCGGATTACTGACCGGAAACCGCCAGCATGAATGCTCAGGTGTGGTCGTTTGTCTGGATGTGGTAGAAGCAGTTGTAGACGAAGCCATAGTTAAAGGATTTAATTTAATCGTTGCGCATCACCCTGTGATTTTTAAGGGGTTAAAAAAGCTCACGGGCAGCAATTATGTGGAACGTTTGCTTATAAAAGCGATTCAGCACAACATTGCCATCTATGCGGTTCATACCAACCTCGACAATATCCAGGATGGTGTAAGCGGTATGCTTGCACAAAAACTCAATCTCATCCATACACAGGTACTTCTGCCTAAAAAAGGTCTGTTGGCTAAGCTGGTAACCTTTGTTCCTGTTGATGCAACCCAACAAGTACTGGATGGTATTTTTGCATCCGGAGCAGGCAGTATCGGTAATTACAGCGAATGTAGTTATTCTGTTTCGGGTATAGGTAGCTTTAAACCAAACACGCGGGCCAATCCGGCGATCGGCGCTGCCAACCAGCTTGAAAAGGTTGCTGAAAACCGTATCGAGATCATTTACCCGAAATACCTCGAAAGTCGTGTGGTTGCTGCTTTACTCGCAGCCCATCCATATGAAGTACCGGCATACGATCTTATTCCTCTTGAAAACAAAAATATGGAAGTAGGCAGCGGCTTTGTGGGTGAACTGGAAAAAAGTATGCCGAAGGAGGAATTCATGACTTATTTAAGCAAAACACTTTCCCTTGACTGTATCCGGTATACGACTGCCTTTCAAGGAGAAATAAAAAAAGTTGCCCTTTGTGGTGGTTCGGGCAGTTTTCTATTAAGAAACGCAATTGCCTCAAAAGCAGATGTTTTAATAACGGCCGATTTCAAATATCATGATTTTTTTGACGCTGAGGACCGTATTTTGATCTGCGATATCGGTCATTATGAAAGCGAAATTCATACAAAAGAACTTTTAGTGAATGTTTTAACAAAAAAATTCACTAATATTGCAGTCATTTTATCGAGTATTCATACAAACCCAATCGGTTACTATAAACTGTAAATGGAACAATCTACAATCGCTCAAAAATTAGATGCTTTAGTTAAGCTACAATCTATCGACTCAAAGTTAGATGAAATCATCAAAGTAAGAGGAGACCTTCCTGAAGAAGTTAGAGATCTTGAAGATGAATTAGCTGGTTATGAAACCCGATTAGCCAAACATGAAAGTGAGATCCACGCCATGGAAGATGGCATCAAGAACTTCAAAAACAGTATCAAAGAATCAGAAAAACTGATCAAAAAATACGAAGAGCAGCAAAAGAACGTGCGTAACAACCGTGAGTTTGATGCCATCAGCAAAGAAGTTGAACTGCAGCAATTAGAAATGCAGGTTTCTGAAAAAAGAATCAAAGAAGCATTGCAGCAGATCGAATTCAAAAAAGAAGAGATCAGAAAAACTGAATACAATTTAAGCGAGCGTAAAAAAGATCTTGAGAACAAGAAGCAGGAACTTGAAGTAATTGTTTCTGAAAGCCAGGATGAAGAAATTAAATTAAATAAAGAACGTGAAAAAGCTGCGAAGCAGATTGAAGAACGTTTATTGAATTCATATACAAAATTAGTAAACAACTACCGTAACGGTTTAGCTGTAGTATCAGTAAAACGTGGTGCTTGCGGTGGTTGCTTCAATACTGTTCCTCCACAACGTCAGGGTGAAATCCGTGAAAGAAAGAAGATCATCGTGTGTGAGCACTGCGGTCGTATTCTTGCAAACGTTGAATTTGTAATGGAAACTGCGAAAAAATAATAATAAGAAGATTCGTTGAATTCTTTTTTCAAATATTTAATAACAAAAAGGGTGTATTCATGGATACGCCCTTTTTTGTTATGTATTGTTTGTTACAGCACCTCTTCCATTCAGTCCTCTGCAACTTACTATTTCAATACAGAACTGGAAACTGCCTATAGAGAGATCCTGGAGCTTAAAACCAGCAGCGCTACCGAACGCCTTACCAAAGAACAATTACGTGATCCATCAAACGGCGTCACTGTATACCTGCTTTCCCTGAGCAAAACAACAGAGCTGATCGCGACAGAAGATTTTGCGGCATACAAAACGGATAAAGCTTTCGAATCAGCTTTTGTAAAACTACTGAACGCAAACAACCAGCCAACTTCTCCCTATCATAAATTCTGTCTGGCTGAAGTGCGCATGCAGTGGGCTTTTACTAAAATCCGCTTCAATGAATTAGCCGAAGCAGCAATCAACGCCAAGCAGGCACTAGGATTGCTAAATGATAATTTAGCTGCAGCGCCTTCTTTTACCCCTACAAAAAAATCATTGGGCCTGCTGAATATTGTAATGGGTTCCATTCCATCCTCCTATTCCTGGATCGCTTCCTCCCTTGGTTTTAAAGGTAACATCCGGTTAGGCGTAGAAATGATTCAGGCGGTGATCGATAGTAAGTCCATCTATTTTCAGGAAGCAAGCCTGATCAAGATCATTGCCGAGCAATACATATTGAACAAAGACTCCAATATGGAATCAATCAGACAATTGCAGGCGAAGTATCCGAACAATATTCTGTATACGTATTTGTATGCTTCGGTCTTAAGTAAATATGCCCAATCTGAAAAAGCTTTAAAAGTTATTGAATCCATTTCAGATGAAGATATTCATACCTATCTGCCGGCATTTGACTACCTGCATGGTGAGCTGCTGCTGCAGCACGGACAATATGTTGCATGCAGAGTATACCTGAATCGTTTCCTTTCAAATTTTAAAGGCAAGAACTTAGTGAAGGATACGTATTTTAAATTATTCCTGAGCTATTGGCTAGTAAATGAAGATGAAACTGCCATGACCTATTGGAAAGCCATCCCAACCGTGGGACAGGCGTCGTTTGAATCAGACAAGTATGCACAGAAGATCGCCGAGAATAACGAACTTCCCAATAAACAACTTACAAAAATCCGCTTATGTACGGACGGCGGACTTTATGCCAAAGGGTTTGAAATTTATAATCTGACAAACCTGAGCGATTTTACTTCCAAAAAAGATAAGCTGGAATATTATTACCGTGCAGGAAGATTGTACCAAAAATCCGGAAAGGAACTGGAATCCATTCATTACTACGAAAAAGTAATCTCGCTTTCTGATGTAAAAAACACCTACTATTTTGGCCCGAACTCTGCCTTGCAGCTGGGGTATATTTATGTCAAAATGAAAAACAACGAACGTGCCAAATATTATTTCAACCTGGCAATCGCATATAAAAACCACGAGTACGAAAATAGTATTGAACAAAAAGCAAAGGCTGCTTTAAACGAGATCAAATGAGCAGCATACGCTTACATAATACATCCGCAGCCTTCATTACAAAGGCACTGCCATGGCTTGAAAGCAGGTACGAAACCATTTCCTACCTGAACCCGAACAACTATGATCAATATCCCCGGAAGCCTTTCAGACACCTGCTCGCATTCGGTGCTGAACTGCAGGTAGAAGTACCGGATGATCAAACCGTTTTTAATGTATGGAACCTCTTACGCAGCAAATATCAAAAAGACTGGTTGTTTGTGTTTGTTTCCTATGAGGCGAAAAACAGTGTTGAACAATTAGAATCTATTCGACCAAAAGGCATCAGCAGCAAAGCCGCAACATTTTTTATTCCCGAACATGTTTGGGAACTGACTGCCGATAGCATACACATTCTTAAAGGTGAAGGTGCAACATTGATCGACGAAATTCAGCGCGCAACCGCAGCCAGCACTACAGCTTCGCATGCAGCCATAGAGATCAAACCGCTGATCAGCAAACAAACCTATATCGAACGTGTAGAACAATTACAAAAACTGATCCGCAAAGGCGATGCTTATGAAATCAACTACTGTATTCCTTTTACCGGAAAAGGTAAAATAGATCCTGCCGAAACTTACCTGCGCCTGAATACGCTGGCACCAATGCCCTTCTCGGTTTTCTCTAAATGGAAAGATTTTTTTATTCTTTCAGCTTCTCCTGAGCGTTTCATTAAAAAAGAAAAAGAGACGATCATCTCACAGCCGATCAAAGGTACCAGCAAACGTGGAAGCACTACCGCAGAAGACCTGGCATTGATCAAAGAACTGAACCAATCGGAAAAAGAGCAATCTGAAAATACCATGATCGTTGATCTTGTACGCAATGACCTGTCGCGCACAGCAGAAACAGGCTCCGTACATGTATCCGAATTCAGAGGATTATATACATTCCCGCATGTACACCAGTTAATATCTACCATCGAGTCACAGCTGGATAATACTTTTTCTGCCATTGATGCCATACAGCATTCCTTTCCCATGGGGAGCATGACCGGGGCCCCCAAAGTAAAGGTTATGCAGATCATTGATCAATACGAAGCAGTATCCCGCGGCCCTTTTTCCGGCACGGTCGGCTATATGGATCCGGAAAACAATTTTGATTTTAATGTACTGATCAGAAGTATTTTTTATAATGCAGCCGATAAAAATATATTTATGGAAGCTGGCAGCGCAATCACATACTACGCCGATGCTGCAGCCGAATACGAAGAATGCTTATTGAAAATTAACCCCATGATTCAAATAGTATCCAATTAATTTCCCCCCTAAACCATGGACAAAGAAATAGAAAATTTTGTAGAACACTCAGACTTCGTCTTGCCAGGCATTATCATCTTCCTGCTGGTTTTCTGGTCAAGCTTTTTCTTATTCGGCTTTTCAGTATTTAAGATCAGTACCGGGCTTTCAAACTTTTTATTTGACCGGTATATACTTTTTAAATACACGCTGAATTACCAGGAAAAAGCTACGCTGGAATATAAAATCCCTTTTTACAGAAATTTATCTCTGCCCCTTAAAAGAAAGTTTGAATGCAACGTAAAATATTTTATCCGCAAAAAAATATTTGAAGGCAGGGATAATTTTGTGGTTACAGCAGAAGTAAAATTACTGGTAGCAGCAGCAGCATCACAAATTTCATTCGGTCACTTCCCTACTATTTATGAGCATTTCAGAAAGATCGTTATTTATCCGGACAAATATTTCTCAGGTACCACACAACGTTACCATTTAGGTGAAGTACAATCCAACGGCGTGATCAAACTTTCCTGGGCTGCTTTTACAGAAGGCATCCGTGTAAAAAATGACGGTGTGCATGTAGGTTTTCATGAAATGGCTCATGCATTAAAAATTGAAGACTCCACCTTGCACGACATGGAGCATTGCTTCATGGATAAAACTGCCTTGAATGAATTTCATAAATATTCTTCCGAACGCATCAAAAGCCATATAGACGAAGGCTTCCTGCGTGAATATGCCTTCACCAATTCCGAAGAATTCTTTGCGGTTACCATTGAATACTTTTTTGAAATGCCGAATGAATTAAAAAGAAACGAACCAAGGGTATTTGAATATCTCAAGCAGATTTTAAAACTTGATCCGCTGAATCATCAGAACCCCGTACTCAAATAATTTTAAAGTCATATTCCGGCCCCGGTATGGCCGGAATAATGACTTCAAATATTTAATAAACAAGTTTCAGGTAAAGCTTTCGCAACGTATTGTACAGCATGGTAAAGACCAATACGCCGGCATTACATAACAGGAACTGAGGCGAATCATTATATTGCAGTGCAATAAATTCAAGGATGGCCAGTATACGGATGTATTCAACAAAGAAGATCCATTTTTTTTGTTCCAGCAAGGCACAGCAATTAATCAGCGTGAGAATCATAACACTGCTTATAAAGAAATCCGTACTGACAGAAAACCGATCGAAATAAAGGATCAACAATAGCAGGCCCAATAACAAACCGGCAAACTGGATATTGATATACCGCTTATACCTGCCCGTTCTTCGCTCTATAAGAGGAATAGGTTCTACCTGGTTCAACCAGATCGCTTCAACAATCTCCCTTTCATCTCCTGCCATTGTATCAGGTCTTCCGAATATAACCTTCAACTTATTTATTAAACCCTGTGTTTGACGGACCCGGTAAGTAATCTCAATCAGATAATGAAAATGCTGCCATAGAAAACTGTGTGTCTTCAAAGGTTTGGTAATACCATATACCGGTTTATGTTCTTCTTCTTTAAAGGTTCCGAAGAGTTTATCCCAGAAAACAAACACATCTCCATAGTTCTTATCCAGATATTCTGCATTTGATGCATGATGTACCCGATGGTGAGAAGGCGTAATCAGTACCTTTTCAATCCAGCCTAATTTGCCAATGAGTTCTGTATGTGTAAAGAAAGAGTAAGCGCCATGCACAACCAGTATGATAATGACCATATCTGCCGGAAAGCCGAGCAACGGCAATACACACCAGAAGACATTGCGCACCAGCGCCTGGAAGATGGTAATCCTTGTAGAGGTTGTATAATTAAAATCTTCGCTCTGATGGTGTACAATATGAAAGGCCCATAGAATATTAATTTCATGCCCTAGCCGGTGATACCAATACCATACTAAATCTGTCAGCAATAACAGCAAAACCCAATAATACCAGGCCGGCTGAATCGTGAATATGGCATAATGTGCATGAATATACTTAAACACAAAGTAAAATACACCGCCAATCCAAAGGTTGCATACACGTTCTGCAACCCCGATAGAAAGGTTCGATATCATTTTTTTATAACTGAAGATTATTCCATAAACCTTCTTTGCCAATGTAAATTCAAGCGCTATAAAAAATAATATCAAGACAATTCCCAATGCATATAGAATCATATACCCAATCTTTTTTTAGTTCATACAATAAAAAAATCAGATCAAAGCATACGCTTCAACCGGATTTCCATGAAAAAAATGTTAACCTACTTGCGCATAAGCCAATTCTTCCGAATTGAAATAATCTTCTAATGCT
>NZ_JBQCDF010000319.1:0-26999 GCF_051961495.1 Cytophaga sp.
TGATAATTATCGATGTAACCATCATTGTCATCATCAATGCCATTAATCGGGTCGGCAAGATTAAAGGCAATATTTGCTACAAGATCTTCATGTGTATAGTCAACGCCGGTATCAATAATTCCGATTACAAGATTGGGATCACCTTTTTCTATAGCCCATGCTTCATAGGCTTTCATCCTGCCGAGGTAGTTCTGATAACCGGCAGCGATCCCCGGATCGTTCGGGTAGAATACTGCATGTTGTGTCTGGATGTATTTCAATTGCACATAATCAAAATAGCCATAGCCCTGGATAAGTCTTGATAAGTTGGCAAGATTCTTTTTCTCAATTCCTGAAAAACTGACGGTATAAATACGCGTAAGATCTACGTGATCAGCTTCAGCGGGTGGGGTACAGTTCGGAAATGTTTTTTTTGCCGAGATTATTTTTACCGGTGAAATGAAGTTCTGAAGAAGATGAACGGCAGCTGTGTCATTGAAAAAATCTCTATATTCAGTTTTAACTTTCACCAATAAAATATCAGCTTCAAAATCTGCTTTTGGAGAATTATTCTGGGCATACACCGTACTCAAACTAAATAGTAAAAGTATGAGAGAGTAGCTGAAGAAGGTTATACTTATATAGATTTTTTTCATTCAATTGTTTATTACTAAACGCAATACAATATAAAATTGTTTATGTTATGTTAACTCATTGTTAGCTGATAAAGTAACTTATATTCAGAGAGGGGGCTGGTTTCGTTTTTAAGCCCTATTATAACTGATTCCGGAGGAAAACGGCCATCTTACAGGAATAATTAATTTTTACGGTTTTTACTTCGAATTAAGATACGTAACTTCGAATACATAAGGATGTATTGTTGAATAAAATTTCTATGGGAAAGAATAAGGAAACTGAGGTTGGCTCCAGTGTACACAAATTAAAAATCAGAAATATCAAGTTAAGCGATTACGATGATATTTGTGAGATTATGGAATTCGTTTATGCGGACATCGGGGGGCCGTGGACGAAGAAGGAATTGCGTTCACATTTGAATTATTTTCCCGAAGGACAGATCTGTATTGAAGATAACGGTAAAGTGATAGCAGCTGCTTTCAGCTTGATCGTGAACTATTCCAATTATGGCGATAAGCATACGTACCAGCAAATCACAGGGGATGGTTTATTAAGCAACCACGATCCGGAAGGAGATACGCTGTATGGCATCGATATCTTTGTTCATCCCGAATTCAGGGGGATGCGTCTCGGCAGGCGTTTGTATGACGCACGTAAAGAATTATGCGAAAAGCTGAATCTTCGTGCAATCATTGTGGGTGGCCGGATTCCGGGCTATAAAAACTATGCTAAAAAATTAACACCACGTCAATACATTGAAGAGGTAAAGAAGAAAGAACTTTTTGATCCCGTATTGACTTTCCAGCTGGCAAACGATTTTCACTTGCGTAAGATTATCCAGGGCTATTTGCCGGATGACCGCGATTCGAAGGCTTATGCCGCTTTGCTGGAGTGGAAGAATGCCTTATATGAAACAGAGGAAACATTATTTGGTGGAAATAAATCACTGGTACGTGTTGGCCTGGTACAATGGAAGATGCGGAACATGGCTTCGGTTGAAGAGTTATATCGGATGATCGAATTCTTTGTAGATACAGTTTCCGGTTACAAAGCCGACTTCTGTGTGTTTCCCGAATTTTTCAATGCACCGTTGATGGCGAAGTTCAACCAGAACTCTGCTTCGGATGCGGTAAGAGCGCTGGCAGATTATACGGAAGAGATACGTGCTAAAATGATGGAGCTGGCACTTTCTTACAACATCAATATCATTGCAGGCAGTATGCCTAAATATGAAGATGATGGTTTATACAACGTTTCTTATTTATGCAGAAGGGACGGTACCTGGGATTATCAGTACAAATTACATGTTACACCGGATGAAGCCAATTACTGGGGCTTACAGGGCGGTGATAAACTGAAGGTGTTTGAAACCGATGCCGGCAAGATTGCCATTCTGATCTGTTTTGATATTGAATTCCCTGAACTATCGCGTTTGCTGGCAGACAAAGGTGTAAACATTATTTTCGTTCCGTTCCTGACTGATACGAAGAGTGCCTTTATCCGCGTGCAGCGCTGCGCCCAGGCAAGGGCCATTGAAAACGAATGTTATATAGCCATTTCCGGCAGTGTAGGTAATTTGCCGGGTGTAGAGAATATGGATATTCAATATGCACAATCAGGTATATTCTCACCATCAGATTTTATATTTCCGCATGATGCAACCCTGGCGGAAGCAACACCAAATACGGAAACAACCTTGATTGCTGATCTGGATCTGGATCTGTTGAAGCGTCAGCGGAAGTTTGGTTCTGTGCGCAATATGGAAACACGACGCAACGATCTGTATGAGCTTCGCTGGTTGAATAAGAAAGGTGAAGATGATCATTGATCATAAAAAAAAGTCCTCATGCAAAAGCGTGAGGACTTTTTTTATGATTTGTTTCAAGCGTATTAAACAGAGAAGCTTTCGCCGCAGCCACAAGTTCTGCTGGCATTCGGGTTAACAAAGTGAAATCCTTTCCCATTTAATCCGTCTGTAAAATCCAATGTAGTACCAAGCAGGTAAAGAAGACTCTTTTTATCTACCAGAATTTTTACACCTTTATCTTCAAAAACCTGATCGGCTTCGTCAATTTTATTATCAAAGTTCAGATCATACATCAAACCTGAACATCCGCCGCCTTTAACGGAAACGCGGATATTGTACTCGTCTGTATAACCCTCACGCGCACGTAAATCTGCAACGTGATCTTTAGCCTTATCTGTTATGGAAATCATACCTTTTAATGAATGTGTTTTAATTTAAACAAGTAAGCTACTCCAAGAGTTCTTATTCCTGCAGAAATTAAAAGTACAAAGTTTTGGAAAGAAATTGAGTGTATCGGGGTAGATACACTCAATAATTAGTTTGTCCAGGCACTTTTGTTTTTTCTTACTTTTCTGTAATCTTTTTTACAGCTTTTGCTGGCACGAACGCAGCTAACTCCCAGAAACAGGATGATACCAAGGGCAACAAGAATTTGTTTCGTTTTCATAAGTAGTGAGTTATACTTTGAAGTTTGGATCTTTTTTGCGCATTTTTTTGATTTTCTTCACATTCTTGCGGCAGGTCTTGCTCGATTTAACGCAATCTGTAAAGGTACCTACTGTGAAAGCAAGCATAAGGAAGAGTGCAATTTTTTTCATAAATTTAAGGCTTATTAGTCGAGTTAATACTAGTAAAGTTATAAAAAGTAACCAATTAATTCAAATTAATGAACAATCCGAAACGTACTGAGCTATCAGAAATTGGCGAATTTGGTCTAATTGATCGTTTAAAGGAGTTTTTTCCAGCAAAATCTTCAAAGATTATAAAGTCTATTGGCGATGATGCGGCAGTTACTAAAACTGCAGAAAATGCAATTCAGTTCATTTCAATGGATTTATTGATGGAAGGAGTTCATTTTGATCTGGCATATACACCTTTAAAACACCTGGGTTATAAATCGGTTGCAGTAAATGTTTCAGATATCGCTGCGATGAATGGAACAGCTTCGCATATCGTAGTGGGTATCGCTTTAAGCAATCGTTTCTCCGTCGAAGCGATTGAAGAATTGTATATGGGTATGAAACTGGCCTGCGAAGCTTATTCAATTGACCTGGTAGGCGGCGATACAACTTCCAGCAGAAGTGGCCTGGGCATTTCTGTTACTGTTGTTGGTGAAGGCAGGGAAGAGGAAGCTGCTTACAGAAGCGGTGCACAAATAAACGACCTGATCTGTGTTACGGGAGATCTCGGCGCGGCCTTTATGGGACTGCAGGTACTGGAGCGCGAAAAGCAAGTATACCTGGCCAACCCGGACATGCAGCCGGAGTTGCTGGATAAAGAATATATTGTGCAGCGCCAGCTAAGACCTGAAGCACGTGTAGACGTGATCAAGAGTTTTAAAACCTTAGGGCTGAAACCTAGTGCCATGATTGATATTTCAGACGGACTGGCTTCTGAGTTGCTGCATATCTGCAAGGAATCAAATGTAGGGGCATATATCTACGAAGATAAACTGCCGATTGACCCGATGACTTTTGATACGGCACGTGAATTTGAACTGGATCCGTTAACGGTAATGCTGAATGGCGGAGAAGATTATGAACTGCTGTTTACCATTGCGCAGTCTGATTATGAAAAAGTACGCAACCATCCGGATATTTCCGTGATTGGTTATATAAAATCAGCCGATGAAGGTGTACATATTTATACTAAAGGCGATCACCTGGTACCGGTAACGGCGCAGGGTTGGAATCATTTTAAAAGTTAAGGCCTTAGGCCTTAACTTTTAAAATGATTCCAAATTCCAAATAACAAAAAGCAAATTCTAAACTGCTGCTCTATCTGTCTTTTGCGGTTTGGAATTTGTTTTTTGTTTTACTGGAATTTGATTCACGGAAGCTAAAATCGGCAGCAACTCTTAATCCTCCGGGTACGGTATAAACAGAAAGTTGGTAAACTCCTTGTCAACTACAAACAGGCAGCAGAATTCTTCGGGGTCCTTGTAAGTCGACTGGAAAACATCAAACTTATCTTTGTCGATAAAACCCAACTGCTGGAATTCATCTGCTGTAGAGAAATAATAATTCCATTGAGTTTCTACTTCCGTCTTGCCTAGCAATAATTGTCCGAAAGGTAAGGTAGCCTTGCAAATTGGGAAGATCGGGTAGTTGGAAATGCCGCGTGCTTTTAACTGATATGCAGCCTCCTTTAGTGTATCACATACTTTAATGAAATCAGATGATACGGTGCCTAAAAATTTACCGTTGATTTCCGGGTCGTTTGATTGATCAATCATCGTACTTTGCAACCTTTTATTTTTTATTGATAATATTATCCTTGTTCGCCGTAGGGCTGTATGATAAACAGTACATTGTTTGCGGGCTGGGTAATTCCCTGGTAGCCGACTTTGCCTTCTCTTAATAAAGATTCAACTTCAGCTTTATGCTCTTCTGATACAACAAATGAATCGTCGTATTTTAATTCCTTGTTTAAAAGATTTTGTTTGGCAAGAGCCCTTAGTGATTCAATAGTTATTCCCATAGCAGTATAGTTAATAATTGGTTGTTACGGAATTTAATTATTTGTCTTAAGCATTCATAGCAAACAGCACCAAAGATACAAATTATTCCTGACTCATCCTGTGCATATGACTTGCAACGCTGCTTTTTAGGTTTTGAAAAAAAAGAAAAATTCTCCCAAATTGTCCAACGATTCAATCTATTATATTACATACATGTCCCAAATACATAAGATTAGAAAAGCAGAGATACGTGATATAGATGCATTGGCAGAGCTGTTTGATGCGTACCGGGTCTTTTATGAAAAGGAAAGTGATTTGCCGGCTGCAAAAACATTTTTACTCGAACGGATAAAAAAAAAATGACTCGGAAATCTTTATCGCATTCAATGCAGAACATACAGCCATGGGTTTTGTGCAGCTCTATCCATTGTTTCTTCTACAAGAATGAAACGTTTGTGGCTGTTGAATGATCTCTATGTACAGCCAGTGTACAGAGGAAAGCGTGTTTCGGTCGCATTGATTGATCAGGCGAAAGAAGTGTCGAGGAATTCGAATGCGGTAGGCTTGATACTGGAGACTGCAAAATCAAACTTTATCGGAAACAGTTTATATCCAAGAGCAGATTTTGTTCTGGATGAAGCGCATAATTATTATTCATGGTCGGGGTAAACCATACTTGCAGTAAATAAAAAAGGTGATCCTTCCTGTTAACTATCAGGAAGGATCACCTTTTTATTTTTTTAAGCAATGAATATGTTTTTACCTTTTCTCCAACAGCACCACATTCTCCACATGAGCCGTGTGTGGGAACATGTCGACGGGCTGTATGCGTGCTACTTTATAATCTGAATCCAGCAGGGCAAGGTCGCGGGCTTGTGTAGCCGGGTTGCAGCTTACGTAAACAATTTTCGGCGCACTAATAAATAACAAGGTTTTGATTACATCTTCATGCATGCCTGCCCGAGGCGGATCGGTAATGATCACATCCGGGCGCTGATGCTGCGTGATGAAATCTCTGTTCAGCACATCTTTCATGTCACCCGCGTAGAACAAGGTATTGTTGATGTTGTTGATCTTCGAATTTATTTTCGCATCTTCAATCGCATCGGCAACGTATTCGATCCCGATCACCTGTTTTGCTTTTTTAGCAACAAAATTTGCAATTGTTCCGGTTCCGGTATATAAATCGTATACCACTTCATTGCCCGTTAATCCTGCGAAGTCGCGCGTAATCTCATACAGTTTATACGCCTGGTCTGAATTGGTCTGGTAGAAAGATTTTGGTCCAACGCGGAATGTCAAACCTTCCATTTCTTCCTGGATATAACCTGGCCCGTGGAACACATGCACATCCAGGTCTGAATAGGTATCGTTCTTTTTGGTATTGATGAAATAAATCAGGGTAGTGATCTGCGGGAAAGTAGCCATCAGGTGAGACAGCAAGCCTTGAATCGCTTTCCCGTTATTTTCACCGAACTGTACCAGCACCATTACTTCTTTTTTATTGGTGGTGCGGATGATCAGGTTACGCAGGAAACCTTCGTGTGCACGCACGTTATAAAATGTTAAGCCGTGCTTTAAGGCATATGCTTTCACTTCCATGCGTATCGCATTGGAAGGTTCAGGCTGCAGGTGACAATGCTCGATATCAATAACACGGTCAAACTTTCCGGGTAAGTGAAAGCCCAGGCCATACAGCGTATCATGTTCAAGGCTCATCTCTTCTTCCAGCAGCCAGCGCTTATTGGAGAAGGTAAAGTCTAATTTATTCCTGTATTCATACGTGGTTTCAGAACCTACAATCGGTTTGATTTCGGGGATCTCAATTTTACCCAGACGCTCCAGGTTATCCTTTACCTGTTTTTCTTTGAAATGCAGCTGCGTAGCATAATCGATGTGCTGCAGCTTACAGCCTCCGCATAAGCCGAAGTGCTGGCATTTCGCTTCAACCCGGTGCTCAGAGGCTTTTATAATTTTATCAATTTTGGCTTCACCAAATTTCTTTTTCTTGAAATGTGTTACTTTCAGATCTACAACATCACCTGGAACGGTTCTTTCTGAAAAAATAACAATATTGTTATACCTGCTTACACATTTTCCTTCTGCACCCAATTCTTCAATGGCTACAGACTCTAATATTTGACCTCTTTCTAACATAAGGCTACAAAAATACGGAATAAATCTGTTCTAATACCTTCACCCCGAAGATTATTGCAAGGCTCCCGATTCGCTCGAGAGGATGTAACTGCAGACATGGGATTCAAGCATTTGATTTATTGTGGGGGAACATATACGGAATTTATAAAAAACAACGTTCTAACAGGAATAATAAGCTCAATTATGATTAATTGAAATTGAATATGAGTATCTTTAAGCAGTTGAATTCGAGCGTATGAGTAAAACGATCAGCAGGTATATCACGTTTCTGACTTTTTATATTTTTCTTTCACACCAATCATTTGCCACCCATATCATTGGCGGAGAATTGCAGGTAAAATGGACAGGTGATGGAACAATTTATCAGGTAACATTGAATACCTACATCAATGAGATTAGTGTGAGCAAATACGGCTATGGTGTTGAAACACTTCAGACTGTTTACTTTACTACATCAGTGACGCCCTCCAATAATAACACATACATTAATCAGCTTGATCTGCCTCTAGTTTACAATAACCAGATTGCTACGAATGATAACTTTTGCGCAACAGCAGATGTTGTGCGCACGAACCTGCTTATTTATTCTAAAACCGTAGACCTTGCACAATACCTGGGCTCATGGTCTGCACGCACATACTATATCACCTGGGAACTGTGCTGCAGAAATGAAATCATCACAAATCTGAATGCACCCGATAATCAGGACATAGCCTTGTATCTTCAATGTCCGCCATTGTTTTATCAGAATTCAGCTCCGATTTTTAAACCGCTGGAAAATGAGTATTTCTGTAAGGATGTACTCAGCACATATAACATGAGTGCAACAGATCCCGATGGAGACAGACTTGTTTATAGTTTGTCGGCACCTTTGCAGGCCATTGATCCTACCTACGTAACCCGGGAAGTTTCCTGGAATTCGGGCTATAGCGGCAGCAATCCTATTCCGGGAACGGTGCCATTAACCATCAATTCAAGTAGCGGTATGCTTACTTTTAATCCGTCGCAGGTTGGCGTTTATTGTTTCGGTATATTGGTGCAGGAGTACAGAGGGAATGTTAAAATCGGTGAAGTCAAAAAAGATTATCAGTTTAATGTCCAGATTTGTCCCATCAACAACAAGCCTGTCATTGGGTTTAAGGATACAAGCATTAAAGATGAAGATACGCTTACTGTAAAAATAAGTGAAAAGAAATGTTTTCCTGTTTACATCACCGATATTGATGCCTCTGTCTATGGCATTACAGAAACAATTTATGTTACGGCGAAAACAGGTAAATATCCTGCATCGGCATTTAATATTCCATCGCAGATTAACCTCGATGGTTTCAGGAATACCTATAATACCAATATCTGTTTTGACCCATGCAATTTGTTGCACATAAGTCAGACCACGTATTATCCGATGTCGATTATTATCAAGGATAATCGTTGTCCTGCCCAATATGACACATTGATTTTTACCATCAGGGTTGAGGTAGATCCGAATGCCAAACCGGATGTTTTTATTAACCCCTTCGTGAATCCGCAAGTAGTGAAGGTAGATTCATTGGTAACATTCGGGGTTTTCGGAACCGATGCTGATGCAGGTGATCTGTTATCATTGACCATGTACAACCGCAGAGATGGAATGGTATTCCAGGATGTGCGTGATAGCTCACAAACTATAAGCTCACCTTTTTCCTGGCGGCCGTCCTGCAGCGATTTGCAGCCTGGTACCTATACAGTAGAGTTTATTGTTAAAGACAATAGCTGTTTGCTTACGAATAATGCGGATACTGTTTACCAAACCATTGTTGTTGTCAACAATGAAGTATCTCTTGAACATATGCAGGTCACCAACCTGATTACACCCAATGGCGACGGGCTGAATGATTATTACTACATTCCGGGAATTCCTGTAGGAAATTGTGATACCTATTTTAAAGGGATTGAAATATACAATCGTTGGGGGGCGCGGATATTTTACAGCCAGGATCGGTTGTTTGAATGGCATCCGGATGTGAGTGACGGGGTCTATTATTATTCGCTGGACTTCAATTCCGAATTGCGGAAAGGGTGGCTGCAGGTGCTTGGTGACCCGGCCAAGTAGAAGGAAATTACCGGGCAGCCCAAGCTCATTTTCTGGAACCGCTAAAGGAAAAGCGGTAAAAAATAGTTAAGTACTATTTTTTACCGCTTTTTTTATATTTAATTTTTATTGATTACTAGTTAGTTAGGTATATTTTCAAAATAAACTTAAAAAACTTTAGGAATGTAAAAAGTTTCCATAGTTTTGTTCAGAAAATTGCTTGAAGTGTATGGATGAAGTTAAAAGTAGAATTATTTCAGGGGCTGAAGCATTGTTTCTGGCTTATGGAGTAAAGTCTATAACAATGGATGAGGTTGCTAAAAAGCTGGGGATTTCCAAAAAAACGATCTACCAGCATGTGGCAGATAAAGATGAATTGGTAACCCTTGCTGTGCAAACCATCATGGAAGATCAGCAGAACCAGGTAGAATTGGTCCATGCAACTGCCAAAGATCCGATTGATGAAGTATTAAAATTATCGGATTATATGCGCTCGCTTTTTGTAAACATGAATCCGTTTTTGCTGATGGAAATACAACGGTATTATCCCAAAGCATATGAAAGCTTTTTAAGTTTTAAAGAGGCCTGCATCATTAATTCCCTTTCTGAGAATTTAAAGTGGGGGATATCCATGGGCTTTTACAGGTCACAGATAAATATAGACATTCTTTCCAGACTCAGGATGGAACAGGTAGAATGGGGATTCAATCCAAGGATATTCAAGGAAGGCAAGCACTTCCCGGATGTGCAGCTCCAGTTATTGGATCATTTTTTATACGGAATATGTACGCTTAAAGGACACAAGCTCATCAACAAATACAAACAGATTCAAGAAGAGGATTAAGATTTTGAAAAATACTTTTACTAAACAAACTATGAACAAATTACGCCTTTTACCCCTACTCGTAGCCCTGGTCATGTATCAGGGAGCGCATGCACAGCAGGATTCTGTGTTTACGCTGAACCAATGCATCGATTATGCATTTGCAAATCAGGCATCGGTTAAAAATGCTGCACTTGATCAGCAGATTTCAAAATACAAGGTCAACGAAACACGTGCATACGGATTACCTCAAATAAATTTTGAAGGTAATACAATGTACAATGTACAATTGCAGCCAATGTTTATGACTAATCAGGTTGCAAATGAATTTCTGAATGGAGGAGGTCCTTTACCTCCAGGTGTCGATCCGAACGGTACTATGGCCATTCCCAATTTATTTCAGTTGAAAGGATTGAATACGGCAACATTGAATGCATCACAGTTGCTTTTTGATGGTTCTTATATCATAGGATTAAAGGCTTCAAAGACATATTCTGAACTTGCAACAAAATCCATGACGCAAACTAAAATTGAAACAACAGATAAAATTACAAAAGGATTTTATCTGGTTTTAATTAATGAACAGCGTATTCAATTATTGGATGCAAATATTGCCCGTCTGGATACGTCGCTGAGACAATTGAAAGAAATAAACAAAAGTGGTTTTGCAGAAAACCTGGATGTGAACCGTGTGGAAGTAACATTGAACAATTTAAAAACAGACCGGGTAAATGTACAGAACCAGGTGATCGTTACTTATGCTTTATTAAAATATCAAATGGGCTATCCGGTGAATGCTCCATTAAAACTTAAAGGTACGCTGGATGAATTAGTGGAACGTCTGAATACTGCAAGCAATCCTGACATGAGTACATTCGATTACAACAAACGTATTGAGTATTCTTTGATGTCTACACAAAAAAGACTTGAAGAGTTGAATTTTAAAAATACAAAGGCAATCAGCTATCCCAAATTGGTAGCTTTTGGTACAGCAGGTATGGTAAACTCTCAAAACGATTATATGAAGCTGTATTCAACAAAGTATTATGGATATGGCTTTGTTGGAGCAAAACTTAGTGTGCCGATCTTTACCGGTGGGAACCATTACTATCAACAACAAGGTGCGAAGTTGAAGGTACAGAAGGTGCAGAATGATATGAAAATGATGGAAGGTGTTATTGACCTTCAGGTGCAGCAAACAAAACTTGTTTTGGACAACAACCTGGAGAATATTAAATCCCAGAGACGCAATCTTGAATTAGCTGAACAGGTGATTAAGCAAACAAAGGTTAAGTACGATGAAGGTGTAGGTACCAACCTGGAAGTTGTTGATGCGGAAAATTCATTTAAAACTTCCCAGACAAATTACTACGATGCAGTTTATAATGCTTTGGTTGCATTGATCGATTACCAAAAAGCAACAGGAACATTATATACAGAATAATTCTTTAGAATATTTTACTATTAAAAAACATTCGTTATGAAAAATAATACATACACATATTTAAGTTTAGGATTGCTTGCGTTAGCTGTTGCTTGCGGTGCTCCGGATAAAAAGGCAGAACTGGAAAAATTAAAATCCGAGCAGGCTGCTCTGGCAGAAAAGATCAGCGCGCTTGAAGAAGAAATTAAAAAAACAGATACGACAAAAAACGCGAATGCAAAATTCATCATTGTTGGTTTTGAAGAGTTAAAGAAAAAACCGTTTACACATTATCTACAAGTACAAGGCAAAATTGATTCTGACAAAAACGTAGAGGTAAGTTCTTCTATTGGTGGTTCTGTAGATCATGTATATGTTGTAAAAGGGCAGCAGGTACAAGCCGGAACATTGTTGGCTAAAACAGATGGCGAACAGATTCTGAAAGGTATTGAAGAAGTTGATAAGCAACTTGAACTTGCCAATCAATTGTATGATAAACAAAAACGTTTATGGGAACAGCAGATTGGAACAGAAGTTCAGTATCTGCAAGCAAAAAACCAGAAGGAATCTCTTGAGTCAAGAAAAGCGACACTTCAGGAACAGTATTCTAAAACTTCTATTCGTGCACCATTCTCGGGTGTGATCGATGAAGTGTATACAAAAGAAGGACAGCTGTTACCTCCGGGTATGCCTGCATTCCGACTTGTAAATACAAATGATCTGAAACTGATTGCAAAAGTATCAGAGTCATATATCAGCAAAGTAAAAGTAAACCAGGAGGCAATTGCAACTTTCCCGGATGTAAATAAAGAAATTAATACACGCGTGAAAGTAGTTGGAGATGTAATTGATCCGGTTAATAGGACTTTCCAGGTTGATCTGGACCTGAAGCAGGATAAGAATCTGCTTAAAGCAAACATGATCTCTTACATCAGAATCAAAGATTATACAAATCCTTCAGTAATTGTAATTCCTGTAAATCTTGTGCAGCGCAACAATGATAAGAGTTATGTATACGTAGCAGATGGAAATATTGCTGCAAAACGTTTTATTACGCCAGGCCAGTATTATGACAACTCTGTTGAGGTTATGGATGGTTTGAAAGAAGGTGATAAGCTGATCACAATCGGCTACCAGGATCTTGTAGAAGGCCAACCAATTAAATTTGAATAAAAATTTTCAAAATAAATTGTGAGTAAAGTTGATGTGCTCATAAAATTTTAAATGTTACACACATGAAAGAATTTAAAGTTAGTAGCTGGTCTATTGATAATAAGACAAGTATATACGTACTTACTGTAATCATTTCGATTTTCGGTTTTATATCTTATGTCAATTTACCCAAAGAGCAATTTCCTGAGATTGTATTTCCTCAGATGTATGTTGCTACCATTTATCCCGGTACTTCGCCAAGCGATATGGAGAAGTTGGTTACCAAGCATATTGAAAAGCAGGTGAAAGGTATTTCCGGTGTTAAAAAAATTACCAGTAATTCCATTCAGGATTATTCCAGCGTATTAGTAGAGTTTAATACGGATGTTGATGTAAACATTGCCAAACAAAAAGTAAAGGATGCGGTGGATCAGGCTAAGAATGATTTACCGTCAGATTTACCCGATGATCCGCAGGTTATTGAAATAGATGTTTCTCAGGTGCCGATCATGGGGATCAATCTTTCCGGTGATTACGAATTGAGTAAGCTGAAGAAGTATGCCGATGACATGAAGGATCAGATTGAATCCATGAAAGAGATCCGTCGTGTTGATATTGTAGGGGCTCCTGAAAGAGAGATTCAGGTAAACGTTGATAAATACAAGATGGAAGCTGCCAATATCACTTTCTCTGATATTGAGCGTGCAATCCAGTATCAGAACATGACAATATCGGGAGGTACAATCAAAATGGATGGAATGAAACGGAATATCACTGTTTCAGGAGAGTTTGATAACATGGATCAAATCAACAATATTCTGATTCTTTCTCAATCCGGAGCAAAGACATATCTGAAAGATGTACTGGAAAACGGCGGGGTAAAAGATACTTATAAAGAAGCTGAAAGTTTTGCCCGGTTGAATGGTAAAAATGTAATTACTCTGAATGTGATCAAAAGAGGCGGGATGAACCTGATCGATGCTTCTGATAAAATTCAGGAATTGATTGCTCAGCAGCAGAAAACAAAATTACCGGATGGTTTAAAAATTACCATTACCGGTGATCAGTCTGATGCGACCCGTACAACGCTGCACGATCTGATCAATACCATCATCATCGGTTTCGTACTTGTTGTACTTATTCTGATGTTCTTCATGGGTACTACCAATGCGATCTTTGTTGGTTTATCCGTACCATTGTCTATGGCGATTGCATTTATTGTATTGCCAACCATGGGCATTACATTGAACATGATTGTGCTCTTTGCGTTCCTGCTTGCATTGGGTATTGTGGTGGATGATGCCATTGTGGTTATTGAAAACACACACCGGATTTATGAAAACGGTAAGATTCCAATCAAACAGGCTGCTAAACAGGCGGCAGGTGAGGTATTCCTTCCTGTATTCTCAGGTACAATGACTACACTGGCTCCATTTGTTCCGCTATTATTCTGGAAAGGTATTATTGGTAAGTTTATGTACTTCCTTCCTGTCACCTTGATTGTTACATTGCTTGCATCCTTATTGGTTGCATATATTATCAATCCGGTCTTTGCGGTTGACTTCATGAAGCCGCATGTACATGGTGAAAGCCACAAGAAAATCACCAGGGGGTATCTCTTCTGGATGGGTTTATTTGGTTTAAACGCATTATTTTGTTATGCTTTAGGCCATTTTGGCACCGGTAATTTTATAGTTTTCATCGCACTGTTTGTCACATTGAACAAATTTGTTTTGATAGATGTGATACAACATTTCCAGGATGATATCTGGCCGGGTGTACAAAACAAATATGAAAAAGTACTTGAGTGGTGTCTGGTGGGAGCCCGTCCGTTTTTATTGCTCGGAGGTACGTTTGTAATGTTGATATTATCTTTCATTTTAGTGGGTATTGCAAAACCTAAAGTTGTTTTCTTCCCGTCCAGTGATCCGAACTTTATTTATGCATATATCAATATGCCTATTGGTACGGATCAATCTTATACAGATTCAATTTCACAGGTGGTTGAAAAACGTATCTTTAAAGTAGTTGGCCATAATAATCCAATTGTTTCATCCGTGATCACCAACGTAGCGATAGGTGCAGGCGATGCAAATGAAATGGATTTAAGTACTGCGCCGCATAAAGCTAAAGTTACCGTTGCCTTTGTAGAGTTTGCACACCGTAACGGTGAATCTACAGTACCTTATTTAAGTAAGATCCGTGAGGCTGTGAAAGGTATTCCCGGAACGCAGATCATTGTAGACCAGGAACAGGGAGGGCCGCCAACCGGTAAAGAAATTAATATTGAGATCATTGGAGATGATTACGACGAGTTGATTGAACTTTCAGAATCATTAAAAAGAACCATTGATAACTCCGGTATTCAAGGAATTGAAGATTTAAAATCGGATGTGGTTAAAAATAAACCTGAAATCGTAATCGATATTGATAAGGAAAAAGCAAATGCAGAAGGTATTTCTGTAGGCCAGATCGGTATGGAGCTGCGTTATGCCGTATTTGGAAAAGACGTTTCTAAGTTCCGTGATAAGGACGATGAATACGATATTGAACTTCGTTATACATTTGATCAGCGGACAAATATTGATGATCTGATGAATTCTAAAATTACGTTCCGTGATATGAACATGGGTGGTCAGATTCGCCAGATTCCATTGTCTTCAGTAGCGAAAGCACATTTTGGAAATTCATATGGCGGGATTAAACGCAAGAACCAACGTCGTATTGTTACGTTGTCTTCTAACGTATTGTCTGGTGCCAACGCCAATGAAATCAATGCTGCTATCAAGAAATTGCTTCCGGGTTTCAAAAAACCATCTGAAGTTGTTATTCAGTTAACAGGTGCGCAGGAAGAGCAGGCTGAAACAGGCGCATTCCTTGGAATGGCAATGTTGACTTCATTCATCCTGATCGCGTTCATTCTTGTTACACAGTTTAACTCCATCAGCAAGCCTATTCTGATCATTTCTGAAATTGGCTTCAGTGTAATCGGTGTTCTGCTGGGCGTATGTATTTTCGGAATGTCGATCTCTGTTGTAATGACAGGTGTTGGTATTATTGCGCTTGCGGGTATTGTTGTTCGTAATGGTATTATTTTAGTTGAATTTACGGATATCATTATGGAGCAGGGGCATGATCTGAAGTATGCCATTGTACATGCTGGTAAAGTACGTATGACACCGGTATTGCTTACGGCAACGGCAACCATTCTTGGTTTGATTCCATTGGCAGTAGGTTTGAACATTGACTTTGCACGTTTATTCTCAGAAGGAAATCCGCATATCTTCTTCGGAGGTGATAGCGTAGCATTCTGGGGGCCGCTTGCATGGACAATGATCCATGGTCTTGCTTTTGCAACGTTCCTGACATTGATTCTGGTGCCAATCATGTACTACATCAATTACAAGGCTACTCGTAAAATCAAAGGGTGGTTGGGAATTAAAGTGGAGAAACTGTCTTAACCCCGAAGGCGTAAGGCTTAAAGCCGAAGGTTAAAATGCCTAAGGCGAAAAGCTTAAAGCTTAAAGCAAAAAAGGTGGTCTCGCAATTTGCGAGACCACCTTTTTTGCTTTATTAGAAAGAAATTTTATGAAGGAACACGTGCTCTTAAATAGTGAGCTTTTAGCCTTATGCATTTAGCTTTAGGCGTTCCGCCTATTAATCTTCATCAATAAACCTTTTCTGAATCGGCGCATACGAATCGATGCGTCTGTCGCGCAGGAAAGGCCAGTGTGTACGGTAGTAGTCTGTTTGCGACATATCTATTTCCTGTACATGTATTTCTTCTGTTAAATGTGGTGCCTGATAGAGGATGCGGCCCTGTGCGTTTGAAACAAATGATCCGCCCCAGAATTGCATATTGGCTTCAATACCTGTTCTGTTTACAGATACGACAGGTGTGCCGTTTGCAACCGAGTGCGAACGCTGTATGGTTTGCCATGCATTGTACTGATCCGTATTTACCTCTTCTGTCTGGTGGTCTGCCCAGCCGATCGCAGTCGGATAGAAAAGAATATCTGCACCCATCAGCGAAGTGATACGTGCTGCTTCAGGATACCACTGGTCCCAGCAGATAAGCACGCCTACGGTTGCGAATTTTGTTTTAAAAACTTTATAACCAAGATCACCAGGCGTGAAATAGAATTTTTCATAATAACCCGGGTCGTCCGGGATGTGCATCTTACGGTACTTACCCAGATAACTGCCGTCCGCATCAATCACTGCAGTCGTATTGTGATACAGGCCTTCCGCTCTTTTTTCAAACAGTGAAGCGATGATCACCACGCCAAGCTCTTTTGCTAATGCCTGGAAAGCGTCTGTTGCGGGACCGGGAATAGACTCAGCCAATTTGAAGTTTTCGTAATCTTCAACGTCACAGAAATACAGTGAGCCGAATAATTCCTGCAGACAAATTATCTGCGCGCCTTTAGCTGCAGCTTCACGTATGCCTTTTACATTTTTTTCAAAATTGTCTTTTACATTGCTGCTGCAGGACAATTGAACCAAACCAACGTTTACTTTCTTATTCAATGTCTTATAAGATTAGTTTCAGATGTTAAAATTAACAGTATTTACAGCTAAATAAAAGCAAACCATAAGAGTTTAACCATTCCTTATTCCGGCCCAGTTTTACAGATGTTGCTTGTAACGCCAACAATAGGTTTTTGTAAGAACTTAGGAGTGATGCTTTTACGTATTTTTATCAATAATATGATCTTATCCCGGTAATCGAGGGACAAGATTTCCCCGTTGAATTCTTTTACCAACCGCATGACCTCACCTTGTAAGGATGCATTAAAGGTAATTTCCAGTGTGTCGGAAACATATTTTTCAAGGATGGTTGCTTTGTCCAGGCATGCTTTGGCGGATTCTTTATACGCTTCAATCAACCCGCTTACGCCCAGTTTGGTTCCACCAAAATACCGTATTACTACAACCAGGATTTGGGTGAGATTTTTCGAACGAATCTGGTTCAGGATTGGTGTTCCTGCGGTGTGTGCCGGCTCTCCGTCGTCCTGGCCTTTCATGATCCGTTCTTCGGTGCCTATAATATACGCATGGCACACATGGCGTGCATCGTAGTATTTTTTACGCGCTTCCTGCAGGATTTCTTTGACCTGTTTTTCAGAATCAACAGGATAACTTATAGCAATAAACCTGCTGCCTTTTTCTTTATATTCGGCAGAAGTAGATTCTGAAATGGTGAAATAAAAATCCTCTTTCATGACTACGCTTTATTCAAATACAATAGCAGAATAGAACTGATCGCAAGGAGTAAACCAATTGTCAAGCGGGATGAAAATTTTTCCCTGAAAACGATAAGCGAAAAAACTGCTGTGAATAATATGATGGAAAGATTCAATGCCGGAAACACAAAGGAACCATCGTGATGAAAATAGTTCAGTGTTTTTAGTAAAAAGTAAACAGAAAAATAATTGGGGATACCTAATACAATTCCGCTCAGGATGGCTTTCCCCTGGAACGTGTCTTTCTTCAGTACAAGTAATGTAGTTAAGGCCAGCAGCCCCCAGCTCGCTGCTGCTGCAAAGGTGTGTATGCTGAACAGGCCTGCACTTTCTTCCGTAGCAATTTTATTATTTACATACATAATGGCCAGATCCAGTAAACCGGCTGTTATAAATACCAGCCACGGTAAATACGGACGGGCAACGGTGTCCTGGGTTCCGTTTTGATTTTGTGAACTGAAAAAGACTGCAAGAATACCAATCACAATCGCGCCGAACTGAAGCCAGGTAAATGGCGCGAGGCCGATAAGAATGGCAAAACCGGCAGGTATGATCATGGACAGTTTATTGGCCATGGTTGTAGGCGTAAGTCCGGCCAGGCGTGTAGATGTCCCGATCAGGAAAAAGATGGGTAAAAAGCAGCTGCCAACCATGCTGGAAGCAATCACAGTATTCATATGTTTTGTATATAAAGCCTGGCTCAGCAGGTCATACTGGTATGCAATTCCTGTAAGTGTGCACACAACATAGTTCCATACAATTGTTTGAAATATATTAATCTTAAGATTGTTGTATACACGGAATAAGATGAACAGAGCAGAAGTGCACAGGACAGTTAAAAACAGGTAAATCATTAGTTTGAATAAGAAACGGTTGCAGTTGATTTACGACACATTCACGTAAATTACTATATTTACAAAGTTATAAAATTTCTATGGCAGAAAAACCACGTTTGATACATTTTACAGGCATCGGTGATGAAGAGGTTGGTTATATTTCTGTAGCTCAATCAATGCGTCATGTACCCTTTGAGATCAAGCGCGTGTATTGGGTGTATCAGACACCCGCTCATATTGAAAGGGGCAATCATGCACATATCAGTTGTGTGCAGTTGCTGGTGGCGGTTTCAGGCAGGATAGAGGTTGAATTGGAGAATGCAAAAGGTGAGAAGGAACGTTTTGTTCTTTCAGATCCGCAGCAAGGGCTGCTGGTTCCGGTGATGCACTGGCGTAAAATTTACCTGGAAGACAAAGCTGTATTGCTTTGTCTGGCTTCTGAAGAATTTGATGAAAGTGATTATATCCGGGATTATGAAATTTTTAAGTCCATGTGTGTGCAATAAGCTGTAATGAATTATTCTTCCGAGATAGCGCCTGATGCAAATCTGCTTTTTAATCAGCAGCTTTATTTGAATAATCATTCTGTTGAGCAGCTTTATTTTTTTGATAAAAAAACTTCACCACAGGTATGTTGTTCTTTTGCGAAAACAGATAATGAATATTTTGTGAGTGGCATCCGTGCTCCTTTTGGCGGCATTGAATGCAGCGATCCGGTATTGCTTCGAACGTTCGTATCTTATATGAAAGATACATTGAAAAAATCAGGTGCGGTTTCTGTTACGATCCGCCAATCGCCGGCTTGCTATCAGCCAGGAACAACAGACAGCATTCATGAGGTATTAATTGCGCACGGTTTTCTTTTAAAATATTCAGATTGGAATCAACATCTTTTTGTAGATTCAGCATCTTTTCAGTTGCGTCTGGATGATCAAAAGAAGAGACGTCTGAATAAAATCAAATCTCTGTCGCCACGAATAGAAATAAAGGATACGGTTGACTCAGATACCTGGTTTGACCTCTATCGCAGGTCGCGTGAACATAAGGATTTTCCGGTTACGATCAGCAGGGAAGAATATAAAAAACTGGCATTGAAACTGCCGGGAGTCTATCAATATGCAGGTATTTACCTGGAAGAGAAATTAGTTGCCAATGCTGTTTTTGTCCGTGTAAATAAAGATGTACTTTATTATTTTCTTGGTGCTTCAGATCCGGAGCATGCAGCTGTGAGTCCTTCTGTTTTATTGCTTGAAGCTATGTATGAATATGCGCAGCGTCAGCATTATAAAATGATTGACCTGGGCATATCTTCTGTAAACGGAGAGCTGAATGAAGGCCTGCATCTGTTTAAAAAGCATATCGGCGCAATGGACAGCCGAAAAAATACGTATGAGCTCATTTTTTAATTCTGTCTCAAGAAGCAGGATTATGATTAATTTAATTTGAATATGTACATTTGTATATGAATCAAATCCGGAATAGTTTTTTTTCACTGATCAGTATTTTCTTAAATGTTTCCTTTGGATTTATTTATAATAAAATTGTTTCGGTTTATTTCGGTCCGGTTGGCTTGTCGCTGCTAACGCATTACCAGAATCTGGTGGCATTCTTCATGCATATCCCGCAGGAAGGCATACATAAAGCATTTATTAACCAACTTACCCAGGAAGAAGACAGCAAGTCGCACACCGGGAAAATTATTGTTCATACGGTAATCTGGAGCATTATAATTTTTATGATCCAATGGATCTGTCTGTTTGTATACATGTACATAGCCGATTCTCCCCTGGAAGAATTGTTTGTGGATGCATCTTCGAGCGCACTCATCGGGGTTTCCTTTTTCCTGTTTGTATTGAATTTGCTTGCCTCGGCCTGGATGGTAGCAAGACATAAATTAAAACGTTACGCGATCTATACATTCTTACTTGGCATTACTTCGGTAGCCGGCATGACGGCTTGTGTGTCTTTTAATGTAGCAGACTCCCTGTATTGGATCATACTTGCTGTTACACTATCCAATTTTCCGGTATTCATTTATATGATCTTTACGGTATACCGAAAATTCAGGTATACCTGGGCCGATGTGAAAGATCTTTTTGAAGGAAAAGATTATTTCATGCCGCTGATCATCATGGGTGTTGTATCACTTGTATCCGGTAAGTTACTGGATTATGTAGTGCGAGAGATTGCCTTTGATCTGATTGGACCATATGAAAGCGGCTTATGGCAGTCGGCCGTTAAAATATCGCAGGCATTTGTATTCCTGTGCGGTGCGTTTCTCGCAACTATTTTTTACCCGTATGCATCTGAAAGCATCAAAGATAAATCGGCACTGCATGCTTATGTAAAGAAATTCATGCTGATCTACGGAACTGTAACATTTATTGGCATTGTTACCATGTACGTATTGAAAGACCTGCTGTTCCGGGTTCTTTTTTCAACGGAGTTTGTGCAGGCAGATAAATATTTTTTATTGATTCTTATCGGCGACTGGTTGCGGTGTATTTCATGGGTAGGTGGGTATTTGCTGATGGCTTCTGCTGATACCCGCAGATTTATAATCTTTGAAATTATTTCCGGCATTGTTTTTATCATGGTATTTATTTTCGGCTCAGATTATTTCACCTGGGAGGTTATGGCCGTTGCAAACCTGATCCGTTACATTGTATATTCAATACTGATTCTTTTTTATTATAAGCAGGTATGGATGACAGAGAGCAAGGCCTTGTAAGCATTATCGCTATCAGTTATAATCATGCTCCTTTCATCCGGGAAGCCCTGGATTCTGTATTCGCGCAGACCTATCAACACATTGAACTGATTATCGTAGACGATGCAAGCACAGACCAGAGTGCTGCCGTTATTCAATCCTGTATAGCAGGAAAAAATATTCAGTTTATCCGGAATACTGCGAACGAAGGTAATTGCAGGTCTTTTAATAAGGCACTACGTTTATCTAAAGGCAGATACATTATTGATTTTGCATTGGACGATCTGATGTATCCCGAACGTGTTGCTAAACAGGTAACCTTGCTGGAACAGTGCGGAAACAATGGTGTTTGCTTTACAAATGTTGATATAATCAATACGGAATCGAAAATTATAAAGCAACACTATCCTGCCTTGCATCATAAGCTTCATAAAGATTTTATCCCGCAGGGAAATGTTTTTGAAGCTTTGTTAAGCCGCTACTACATTAATCCTGTGAGTATGATGTTTAAGCGGGAAGTGATAGAAGCACTGAATGGCTACGATGAATCGCTGGCGTATGAAGACTTTGATTTCTGGATCCGTTCTTCCAGATTATTCAGCTACGTTTATTTGCCTGAAGTGTTGTCTGCCAAACGCATTGTGCCCAATTCGTTATCAGGTTTATTTTACCAGCAACGGCAGCAGCATATGTTTCAATCAACCTTAAAGGTTTGTAAAAAAGCCTGGTGGTTGTGCGAAACAGAAGAAGAAAAAAAAGCGCTTGTGCACCGATGTCGGTATGAAATCAAGCAGGCATTGAGGTATAAATACACATCGGTCGTAAAAGAATATGCAGTGATCCTGAAAGCTATTGATCCTTTATTTTATGTATATGGTATATTTATAAGCGCTGCCGCTTATATATGGAAATAAAAAAGTCACGTTAAGGCGTGACTTTTTTATTTATAAGTTATTATTTTTTATTTAAAAGAAATAATAAATACCGGTACCAACGCTCAGTGTATTGAAGTTAAAGTATTCAAGGTTGCTGGTTGTGTATTTACTGGTGTTGCCGTTATCATCCGTAGTTTTGCTGGTTGAAGAAGTTGCGCCAAATACATTTCCCAGAGAGAATTCAATACCGATTTTTTGTGAAGGCATGAATAGCATTCCGGGGCTGATACCGATATTTTGTGAAAGTGTTTTTGTTTTGTTCGGACCGTATTCATTACTGCGTACGGTACTTGTTACGTTGCCGCTTCCATCATACAATGTAGTTTCATCATAGCCTGAAGTTTCACCTCTGCTGTTTGAAAATCCAACAGATCCTTTCAGGAAGAAATATACATTGTCGCTCAGTGAAAAATAATATTTTACATAAGGAGTAACATCGATACCAGCCGAAGTAGTTTTGGAATAGCTATAATCCATTTCAGTAGGCGTATAATTGTATTTGTCTGTATATTCGTTTTTTGTTACATACCCGATATAACCTACCTGTGCACCCACAGCGAATTTGCTGGACAGGAAGTAGCTGGCACTCGGAGCAACATTGAATGAAGTGGATTTAACCGTACTGTTTGAATAATAGTGAACAGGATTGCCGTTGGTATAGTTGTACTCGTTTTCTGTTTTACTGGCTTTTATAGAAGATGTAAGGCCAACGGCGATCATCCCTTTTTCCAATTGAGCGAAAAGCTGCTGGCTCATGATGAGCAGACCTGCAGCAAATAAAAACTTTTTCATTGTGTGATCGTTTATGTGTGCTTAAATGTATGAGAAAATTTATATAAAGAATTAATCAATTACTGCAGATTCACATATATGAGTGGGAACGATACCAGTAGACTTAATTTTTGTTTCGGCATCATCAATACGCGTATTGCCTGTTAATACAAGGGCTGTATCCAATCCGAATTTATTTCCGCCCAGAATATCTGTGTGTAATGTATCGCCAACCATCAGAATTTCTTTTTTGTTGATATTCATTTTCTGGCGCAGCATATCATAGGCGAACATGAACATTTGCGAATCCGGTTTACCGAAGCGAATGAATCTTCTGCCCAATATACTTTCAATCATGGTTGCCACGCCGCCTATGGCAATGGCAACATCGTGTTTGGTAAGCGGATAGGTGTTGTCGGTGTTCGCTACAATTGCCGGTATGGTGCGCTTACGCAGCAGGTTTACAGTTTTATTTAAATCGTGAAACCAGTTGAATCCTTCATCATCTAATAAAACCAATGCATTCACTTCGCCAATGTTACTGTCATCAATGGCGCTTACTGGTAATAATTTAATACCAGTGCTTGCGAGATATTTTGCGGAATTTTCTGTGCCCAGATAGGCAACAATGCCGCTATCTACTTTCAGGTCAATATATTCTTTCGTAATCATGCCCGATGAAATGATACGGTCTTCAGTAATCGCATATAGGCCCAGTCTGTGATAAGACTCCGCTAACTGAGCCGGGCTGCGGGATGCATCATTTGTTACAATGTAATAATCCTGGCCCTGGGCTTTTAAATAGTCAAACGTATTTTCAATGCCGGGTAATAATCCATTATAGGTTTTTAAGACGCCAAAAGCATCAAAGAAAATTGATTTGTATTTTGGTAAGATGGATTTGAAGGAGTCGATTTGCATGGTATTCCGGTTAATGCTGAACGCAGGACAACGTATATGGATAACTAGTTTAGATCAAGGGCTTCAAGGATTTTTGTTGCGTCAAAATCTCTGTCTACTGAAGGCAGATAAATTTCAAAGGCTTCAGCCTGAAGCTTGGTTGCATATTTTTCATTGAAGAAATAGTTGCCGTCTTTTATCACATAATTCAATATGAAAAAACGGTAGCTTTCTTTCAGGAAAAGAATTTCATTTTTTGTCAGCGGATTTACTTTATGATATTCTTTCAGAAAAATAATAAACCGGTCTTCCATTAGCGGTCCTATCACATAACTGAAAACCGTTCTGTCGCCGATGTCTGAAACCACACGGCTGAAGAAGTAGAAGTCGAGCATGCGGTAGCTCATGCGGAACCAGTCATAATCCCAGCGCGAAAATAATTCAAGCTTTTCTGTTACGGAAAAGTTTCCAATGTTCCAGTCGATGAACACAGGCATGATATCCAGTTCACGTACTTTTAATTTATTTCTGTTTTTCAGAAACTGCTCGCAGTGGTGTTTCAGGTAATCTGCTTTGGCGCGGGTACCGAACAGGGTAGGGTTCTCGTCCAGCGATTCCAGTAATTTATAAATATCAGTGCGTAGTGTTTTGGAAGACTTCGGAAGAACGTTCTTCAGCTTTGCACATGCCTTGTGAAACTTACCCATTTGTTCTCCCAGCTTGCGGATATCGTTTTCACTTAATCGTTTCGGAAGACGCTGCTGTGTGCGGATCGGATTGTAGAATACAACCCAGGCATCCATGTTGTTTTCCTGGTAACGGTAGGTGTATACCTGATTGTTTTTAAGTAATGATTTACCCAGTACATTTTCAAACGGATATAATAAATTGTTTGAAAGCGCATGGATGATGCGGTGGTCTTCTTTGAAATTTTCGTACTTGCCGAAAAAGGATATTTTAGCGATGACAATGTCATCGTCAACAAACGTAACTCTGTATACGTGATTGGTCGATACCTTTGCACTGATATCTTCAATCCCTTTTATTTCCTTGCTGTTATCAAATCCTTGCCAAGCCTGACTAATAATGGTTGACAGATCGTTTAATTCCATTGACTGTAAAGTTATTCGTGTGTTAGATGATTTCCATGTAGCGTTTCATTTCCCAATCACTTACGTGTTTTGAAAACTGTCTCCATTCCCATTCACGTGTTGCCGTGAAGTGTTGAACAAAGGCATCGCCAAATAATTCCTTCGCTATGTCTGAATGTTTCATCAATTGTGTAGCCTCCATTAAATTTGAAGCAATAGAACCATTGCGTTTGTCAGCATAGCCATTACCCACTGTTGCCGGTACATCCAGCGATAATTTATGTTTGATGCCATACAAGCCTGATGCCAGTGACGCAGCCATTGCCAGGTATGGATTGGTGTCTGAGCCGGAGATTCGCTGCTCCAGACGTGTGCTTTTATGTGCATGATTCAAAATGCGCAATGCCGTGGTACGATTATCAAAACCCCAGGTAATGGTTGTAGGTGCCCAGGCGCCTTCGACCAGGCGTTTGTAACTGTTTACCGTAGGCGCCAGCATAGGGACGATGTGCGGCAGGCAATATAATTGTCCGGCTAAATAATGCTTGAACAGATCACTCATGTTGTGCTCTCTGTTTGCATCATAAAACAGGTTGCTTGTTTTATCAGCATTCCATAAGCTTTGATGTATGTGACCGCTGCAACCCGGAAGTTTGTCGCTGATCTTCGCCATGAACGTAGCAATAATACCATGCTTGTTGGCAATTTCCTTAACAGCTGTTTTTAACAACGTTGCTTTATCAGCTGCACGCAATACTTCATCGTGAAAGTATGCACATTCATACACGCCCGGACCGGTCTCTGTATGCAGTCCTTCCAGCGGAATGTCGAACGCCCCTAAAAGATCAAACAGATCATTGTAGTACGCGTCTTCCAGCGAAGGACGGAGAATAGAATAACCAAACATGCCATGCGTAAGAGGGGTAAGGTTACTAAAGTTTTTTTCAGCCAGAGTTTGTTGTGTTTCCCTGAAATTGAACCATTCAAATTCCTGCGCGAAAGACGCATGGTAGCCCATCCCGGTGCATTCGTGCGCAATTCTTTTCAGCAGTGTACGCGGACAAATACTTAATGCGGTGTTGTCGTTGTTTTTATAATCAGCCAGGAAGAATGGTGTATTGTTTTCCCATGGAATCAGACGGAAAGTAGAAAGATCGATCTGTGCTGTCTTATCCGGATAGCCGGTATGCCAGCCTGTAACGCCCACATTGTCATAGCCCGTATCTGAACTGTCCCAGCCGAATACAACATCACAAAATCCAAAACCTTCTTGCAGACCCTCTAAAAATTTATCGATGTGTATGAGCTTTCCGCGCAGCACACCATCGATATCCGCAAAGGCAAATTTTATTTTCTGAATGTCATTATTCTTAATATACTCAACGATTTCTTTTTCAGTCATACGAACTTATCTTAAAAGGTGCATATCAGGATCATAGATAAAAATCTTTCATTTCTGCTCAATTTAGCATATTTTATATGAAAATTGAGCATATACCTACTTCAAATTGCAAGATTCCTTTTACAAAAATCAGTTATATGAAAACACAGAAGTATTCAAATCACAAACGGTATTATACGCCCCATCATTTTATTTTTTATCCGGTAGTGCTTACCTGTGCGGGTGTTGCAAGCTTCTTCATCTTCAGTAAACCGGATGATGCGTTGATCTGGCTGGCGTTTACAGGGTTGTTTTTGATGCTGGCATCCCTGTCGTTTTTAAAGCGCCACCATTAAGCGCTGAACAATCAAAAAACTATCATAACTCATGAATTATATTAA
>NZ_JBQCDF010000320.1:0-5552 GCF_051961495.1 Cytophaga sp.
TGATGAACTGAAGATTATTGTATTTCATCCAAGTGATATTGAATGGGCAAAGACATTCATTCCGAAGCTTAAAAAAGGATGTAAACTGTTCCTGCAGCCCGAATGGTCGCGTCAGGAAGAGATGCTGCCGCAGATTATATCGTTTGTGAAAGAGAATCCGGAGTGGGAGATCTCGCTGCAGATTCACAAATTCATGAATATTCCATAATCGCAGATACTCGGAGCTGGCACAAGTATTTGTTTATGCTTTAGTCCTGTTTACTTCGCATCGCTGGCGCAAGCATTTGCTTGTGCCCTAGTTCAATTTACTTCTCAATTTTCAAACTCATCCGAACCGTATTTTTAACCGCATAGGTGATCCAGCAAAGCAGGGCTGGTACAATCACCGTAAACTGTCTCGGATAAGCGCTCACCAGCGAGCTTAAGACCAGGTAAATCAAACAAAAGCTTGTCAGCACAATAATTTCCAACGGTATATTTTTCCGGTTGATCGCGAGTACAACCAGTGAAAAGATTGCGGCAAAAAGCAGCAAGCTGTTCACGTATACACGTATCAATGTCGATGGACTTTGAAAATAATACGAAGCCGGAAAGCCGAATAATAACCGGCCGATATTGGCAAACCAGTTCCTGGCATAGTTCGCCGGGTTTGATTTTATATGCTGAACAGCAAGCGCTTTAAATACAGAATCGGCTTGTATCACAGTCTTCATGCTGTTTACCTGTGCAATATCCGCGGCATGGTTTGCAGCAATCAGCGGTGCATTACAGAAAACCTTGCCATGGCAGTTAGCCGTGAAAGTATTGTTGTTCCAGTCCCCGTATTCATTCTCATCCAGCGATGTCATCCAGTACAATACTTTGCCGCTTTCACTACTTAAATAAAAGAATTTTCCGGTAAGCTGCCAGGTGTAGATCAGGTAAGGAGCAAGTACAAGCAGGGCCGTGCTGAACAGGTAAACCAGGCGTTGGGTAGTAATAGATGCACGGTCTTTCAGGTAGAAATAAACGGAGATAAACAGTAATGGCAGCAGGACATAAGCGAACACAACCTTGGTCAGAATCAGAAAGCCAAAAGTAAAACCGGCAAGGATAATATGCTTGTAATTAATTGTTTCTTGTTTATGAATACGGATAATCTGATAACTGAATGCACTGATCAGAAAGAGGGTAAAGGTTTCTGTAAGAATGCAGGGCATCTCCTGATAAGCAAGAAAATAACAACCCCAGCAAAGTGCAACAATACAAGCTGTCTTAAAAGAATTAAACAGCAATTCTATGGCTTTGAACAGATAAACAACCGATAGGTAATGCAGCAGTGCATTGAATAGTGTAATGCAGATCAGCGGGGTTTTTACTGCTGCAAAGGGCATAAGCAGGATCGGATAACCGGGGCCATTGATCAGGTCTATATTTGGGTAGGCCGGTGAATAGAATCCATGAAGGAGGTTCTGTGCAAACTGCAGGTAACGGGCTTCATCGCCTTCCATCTGATCCGTATGGAAGTACAGCACATACAAACTATAAAGAAGCAGAAACGGTAAAAAAAGTATGTAAGGCGACTTATTTTTAAATGCTGTTGCAGGCATGAATCTGAATAGTAATGTTTTCTGTAAAACAAGATAGGCACAATTCAACAATTTTCAATATGGAAGACAACGATTAGGAAATCCCAAATCCCAAATCCCAAATCCCAAATAACAAACTCTAAATCCCGGATCACAATGGAAGTTTTCAGCAGGAATATTGAAAACAGATTTTGCAAAAAAGAATTGCTATATTAGGTATTCGTTTACAGATAAAATATGAATAGAATTTACATATTCCTAACCGTATTTCTTTTATTGTCAGGTATGATGGTTAATGCCCAGACGCCGGCTCCCACATACCATACGAAAAATAAAAAATCAATCGCCTCTTACCAGGAAGCTGAATTGCTGCAACAACAACGCCGCTGGAACGAAGCTATAACCATACTGGATGCCATCCTTCAGAAGGATACAGGCTTTGTAGAGGCTTATTTTAAAGCCGGTGCCATGCAGATGGCAATGGGCAATAAGGCTGCTGCAAAAAAATATTTTTGCAAGGGCTCAGATCTCGATCCGAACGTGAAAGGTTTTGCCGGCGCTTATTATACTGCCGGAGAATTGAGTTATAACGATGGTGAATATGTCAAAGCAAAGCGTTATTTCGGATATGCACTTGCCGTACATCCAAACGATAAAAAGATCCTGGAACAATCTCCGGTATACATTACACGCTGTGATTATGCAATTGAAATGATGAAGCATCCGGTTGATTTTAAACCGGTCCTGATGCCGGCCTCCATCAATAGTTCCTTTGCGCAGTCTCATCCCGTATTAACAGCAGACGGCAAGACTTTGTATTATACAACGCTTGCCGGTCTCTCACGTCAGGATGATGAAAATATCGTTGTGTCTACTTTTAAAGATGGTGCATGGAGTGCTCCTCAAACGATTTCAGATAACATCAATACAAAAGATAATGAAGGTACCTGCTCTGTTTCCATGGATGGGAATTCACTCGTGTTTGTTGGTTGCGGAAGACCAGACGGACGCGGCTCCTGTGATTTGTACCTGAGCAAACGCGTAAATGGAGTTTGGTCTAAGCCGGTAAACCTTGGACCATCAATCAATAGCACCAGCTGGGACTCGCACCCGAGTTTATCCGCCGATGGCCGCACACTGTACTTTGTCTCCGCACGTGCGGGTGGTTACGGAAAAGAAGATATTTATGTCTCTCATCTGAATGAAGATGGTGCCTGGTCGGATGCGATCAATGCAGGTAATGCAATCAATACTCCGGGAACGGAGTTCTCACCGTTTATTCATGCAGACGGAACTACGCTGTATTTCTCTTCCAACGGTCTTCTGGGTATGGGCGGACTAGACCTCTTTTATACAAAGGGGATGGATACCAGCTGGACGGCACCGGTAAACATGGGTTATCCATTGAATACAAATCTGAATGACGAGACGTTGTTTATTACTGTTGATGGAACCAAAGGATATTATTCGCGCTTTGACGGGCAGAATGTAAATTACAATTCGCGTATTTTTTTATATGAATTTGACATGCCTGCGTCCTTTAAACCTGCAAAACTAAGCACCTATACACAAGGACATATCTATGATAAGCAAACTAAAAAAGGACTCGGTGCGCGTGTAGAATTAATTGATCTTGCTTCAGGAAAAGTTACTCAGTCTGTTCTGTCAGATAGTATTACCGGTGAGTATACGATTGTTATTACAGAAGGCAAGGAGTATGCCTTGTTTGTGAACCGTGTGAATTATTTATTTGAATCCTTAAACTTTAACTACATCAAGCCTTCCAGCTTTAATCCGCAGACCCTCGATGTATATTTGACTCCGATTCTTGCAGGTTCCAGAGTAGCACTCAACAATATATTCTTTGAAACCAATTCATTTGTATTGGAAGACAAATCCAAAATTGAATTGGATAAATTGATTTCCTTTATTCAGTTAAATCCAAAGCTGAAGATTGAACTGTCTGGCTATACAGATAATGTCGGTTCTGCAGAAGCCAATATGAAACTATCAAATAACCGGGCGAAGGCAGTATATGATTACTTGCTGGCACATAATATTAAAGCGACAAGTATTGTTTATAAAGGTTATGGAGCAAGCAATCCGGTAGCGGATAATGCAACAGAAGAGGGCAGACAGAAAAACAGAAGACTGGAAATAAAAATACTGTAATAAAAAAGCCCCCGATAGCTATCGGGGGCTTTTTATTTATAATTAATGTTGGAAGTCAAACATGTAACCGGATTTTTTCTTCTTAGCTTTTTTATGGCTTTTGTGCTTTCCGGCAGGTTTACCAGGGGTTGCAGTAGCAACAATAGTAGATAATGCGAAAACTATTGTTAATATGAATACGATCTTTTTCATGGCGTTCAGCTGTTTATAAACACTAAAATAGTAATATTCTGTCAATTTACATAATTTATTTTGTATTTCCTGCTTTGTGCACTTTTTTCTTAAATAACTACGGTTTGGGTTTTTATCTCATATTTCTTCAGAAAAACTTAACATTGAAAAACGAACGATTTATCCGATATGAGCGTACTGTATAGTATATTAACAGAATGTTAACAAATCATTAAATAATTATTATTATGAAAAATATCGTCGCAGTACTCGCTTCCACATTATTTATGATTTCAGTTGTATCAGCATCACCTGTAAAGACAAATAAAGGCTCCAGGTCTAATCATCCTGTGCAGATCTCAGATCAGATAAACAGAATGATTGGTTATCCCTCTCAGTTATTAAACGGAAATGATCAGTCTGTGGTCGTTTCATATGAACTGGATGCGGCAAATATTATTCATGTAAAAGATGTACACACCTCAAATACAGCACTTAAGGAATATGTTACGAAGCATCTGGAAGGTAAAAAAATTAAAAATGCAGCTATGCAGGCAGAAGATAATGTAGTGATTATACATTTTGTGGCTTCCAAAGAACAGCAATATTTCTTTCAATATTAATCTAAAACTGTTAAGATAAAATTTATTAACAATAGATTATTTAATCTTTAACGCATGTAAAATAGTGGTGCTTTAGCATCACTATTTTTTTTGTCTGATTATTATATTAACTTGTACTTAAATATGTTAAGTTGTATGAAAAAGGGCATATATTTAGTTCTGTTTTTAATTTTTTATGGAAATGTATTTTGTCAGGTAGTTCCTGGCAATTATGATAAAAACTACAAAAAAGGCAAAGAGCATATAGCAATGGAAGAGTACCACCAGGCACTTCCATATTTGTTGGAAGCCTGGAAAGTAGACACTACCGACCATAAGCTGGCTTATAATATTGTTGAATGTTATTTTCATACCAAGCAGGAACTGCATGCCTTCCCATACATGGATAATGCAAAGGTTAACAACAAAGATCCAAAACTGACTTTTTACTATGCACGGATTTTTCATCTGCAGCATAAATTCGAGCTGGCAATTTCATTATATCGCGAATACCAGCAAACACTTGATTCTGAAGAACCGGAATATTTTGAAATGCACCAATATATTGCAAACTGTAAAAATGGAATAGAATTGGTTAAAAATCCGGTGAAAGTAAAAATTACCAACCTGGGCCCTAAGGTCAATTCTCCGTATCCGGATTATGTGCCGGTGATTTCCGCCGATGAAACAGAATTGCTCTTTACATCCCGCAGACCCAGCACAACAGGTGGGGGGAAAGATCTGGAAGATGGATTTTATTTCGAAGATATTTACCAGTCCAACAAATTAACGGAGTCTGAATGGTCTGATCCGGTAGATATCGGCAACGGAATCAATACAGAATCGCATGATGCTTGTGTGGCGCTATCTCCGGATGGTATGGAGTTGATTATGTACAGACACTCCGGAACAGACGGGGGAGATTTGTATGTTAGCGTTTTAAAAGGTGAAGTATGGGATAAACCTAAAAGACTCGGACCATCCATTAACACGCCATACTGGGAGCCAAGCGCAACCGTTTCTTCTGATGAAAAGGTAA
>NZ_JBQCDF010000321.1:0-24000 GCF_051961495.1 Cytophaga sp.
GTGAAAAATAAATAAAGCATAAGTTATGTCAATTACAGAAATATCCATAAAAAGACCGTTACTGATTACAGTAATTTTCTTTACACTGATTCTCTTTGGCTGGATCAGTTATCAGACGCTTGACTATAATTTGCTGCCCAAATTTGAAGTAAACGTAATTACTGTACAAACCGTTTACAGAGGCGCTTCTTCAGATGAGATTCAGAGCTCAGTAACCAAACCGGTTGAAGACGCGGTAGCATCCATCGAAGGTATTGATAACATTACTTCGACTTCTATGGAAGGCGTTTCGATGATCGTTATCCAGCTGAAACCCGGTACAAGTACAATCAATGCACAGCGGGATGCAGAACGTAAAATAAATGAAATCAAAGCGGGCCTTCCGGATGATGTGAACGATCCCGTAGTAAGACGTGTCAACTTAGATGAAATACCAGTATTAAAGGTAAGCGCTACGGCAAACATGTCGCAGACGCAGTTGTATGATCTGATCGACCAGAAAGTAAAACCTTTGCTATTAAATGTGGAAGGTGTTGGTACGGTTGGCATCATTGGTGGGAACGAACGTGAAATCAAAATCACGCTTGACAATGACAAGCTGCAGGCGTATGGGATCTCTTCCGCACAGATCAACCAGGCTATTGTAACAAGTAACTCTTCTTATCCTGCAGGTAGCGTTGAGACATCAGACGATCGCTTGTCGATCCGTATGAATGCAAAAGTATCGCAAGTAGAAGAACTGCGTAACCTGGTGGTTGCTGAGAACAAAGATGGCAGCCGGATATTGATCAAGGATGTGGCAACTGTAACCGATGCTCTTGCAGAATCCACGACGATCAACCGTATCAACCAGCGCAGTGGTATCGGTATTGAGATTATCAAGCAATCGGATGCAAATACTGTAAACGTAAGCCAGGCAGCGAAGGCACGCCTTGAAGAGTTGAAAACACTTTATAAAGCAGAAGGTTTTACTTATCAAATAGCATCTGATCAGTCTGTATATACACTGGCATCAGCCGATGCGGTTATGCACGATTTGTTCCTTGCAGTGTTGATCGTAGGGACGGTTATGTTATTGTTCCTGCATAGTTTCCGAAGTTCACTGTTTGTATTGGTGGCCATTCCATCTGCCATGATCCCGACATTTATATTGATGTACATCTTTGGTTTTTCCCTGAACCTGATGACATTGATGGGCCTTTCACTTGTAGTAGGTATTCTGGTAGATGACAGTATCGTTGTACTTGAAAATATTTTCCGACACCTGGAGATGGGCAAGAACAAAGTACAGGCATCTTTAGACGGCAGAAATGAAATCGGATTCACAGCCCTTGCTATTACATTAGTTGACGTTGTGGTATTCCTGCCTCTATCATTGAGTACAGGCATCATCGGAAATATTCTCCGTGAATTTTCATTGGTAGTTGTATTCTCTACATTGATGAGTTTATTCGTATCCTTCACGCTTACTCCACTGCTTGCTTCTAAATGGGGCAAACTGGAAGTGCTAAATAAAAATTCACTGTGGGGATTGATAAACATTAAGTTTGAAGACTTCCTTACAGGTCTTCGAGATGCTTATGGCAAGGCTCTGTCATGGGCATTGAAAAAAGGACACAAAAGATGGGTGGGCCTAACAGTAATTGTTCTCTTCTTCGGTTCAATTGCACTCTTACCGGCGGGTTTCATTGGCTTTGCTTTCATCAGTGCGGGCGACCGTGGTGAATTTGCGATCAAGGTTGAAATGGCTCCGGAAACACCTTTATACCAAACCAACTTAAAGGTAAAAGAGATTGAAGAAATTTTACTGGCACAACCTGAGGTAACAAAAGTATTTACCAATGTTGGTACACAGTCTGGTGCGATGGGCGGAGGTTCTTCCAACTCAAACCTTGCCGAGATTACCGTAACACTCGTAGATAAATCCGAGCGTGCACTCTCGGCAGATAAATTCGGCGCGGAGATGCGTAATAAAATAGGTGAAATACCCGGCATTAAAGTTACGGTTTTGCCCGTCAGCATTACCGGTAACAGCCAGTCACCAATACAGATAGCGGTGAAGGGTACAGACATGGATAGCTTATGGAAAGCGGCCCGCATACTTAAGGATGTTGTTGTTTCAACACCAGGTACTGATTACGTTGATTTTAGTACAAAAAGTTTAAAGACAGAAATCGATATTAAAATAGACCGTGATAAATTATCGAATGTAGGGATCAGTATCCCTGAGATCGGAAGCGCGATACAGCTTGCTTTCCGTGGAGATGACCAAACGAAATTCAAAGATCGCGGTGAAGAGTACAACATCAATGTATCTCTTGATAAAGGCGACAAACGTGATATTGAAAGTGTAAAGAACCTGATCATCAGAACAAGTAAAGGCGGCTACATCCGTTTGAGCGAAGTAGCCGATATTCAGGAAGTGCTTGGTCAGTCTGTATTGGAACGTACCAATCGTATGAATTCAATCAAAGTAACTTCTGCAGCCGTTGGTCGTCCGTCAGGTACCATTGTCGCAGACATACAGGCTACATTAGCGACGAAAAAACTTCCGGATGGAATTCTGATCGATTACCAGGGTGATGCAAAAAATCAGAAAGATGCATTCGGCAGTTTAGGTCTTGCCATGCTGATGGGTATTATTCTGGTATACCTGATCATGGTTGCTTTATATGAAAGTCTGGTATATCCGTTCGTGGTATTGTTCTCTATACCGGTGGCGCTGATTGGTGCATTGCTGGCACTGGCACTGACGATGCAAACGCTATCAATCTTTGCGATTGTAGGTCTGATCATGCTTCTGGGTTTGGTTGCGAAGAACGGTATCCTGATCGTGGATTTTACCAATCACCTGAAAGCAGAAGGTATGTCTCGTTTTGACGCCCTGGTAGAAGCCGGCAAAGAACGTTTAAGACCAATCCTGATGACGACGATTGCAATGATCACAGGTATGCTTCCGATTGCTTTGGCAACAAGTTCCGGTGCGGAAGTAAAAAATGGCATGGCCTGGGTTATTATCGGCGGCTTGACAAGCTCCTTGATTTTAACATTATTCCTGGTACCAACCATGTACATGCTTATTGATACAGCCGTAGAGCGTGTCGATAAATTCTTCAGAAAGCGCTTTTTCAAAAAAACCAGAAAAGAATTGCTGACAAAAGAAACGATTGATTATTAAAATGTGTTATTAAAGCATTGACATTAGTTTCCCATATTTTGTCAATAGTGGTTATAGTTTAATAAAGCAAAGGGCTCTGGAGAAATCCGGCCCTTTGCCGTTTTAAGAGGTAATGAGCAATTGCAAATAACTTTTAACCGGACATCAGTGATTGCAAATTCCGAACAGCATCAATAGCATCGTTTATATTCGATTTTAAGAATAATGTAATGTAGCTCGTAAGGCTATATGAATCGTAGCTTTACTTTCTTTTCTTTTTGGACGGTGTGTAATTTGAATTCTTACTTATCGGTTTCTTCACTACTGCATTAATGTTCATCAGCCCTGCGTGTAATTTTACTTTTACATCCTGAATATAATTCCAATGTTGAATGAATATAAAAAAGGTAAGCGGGAACGTTATGATCAACAGCAACTGGTAACGCAACGATAGAAAATAATTTCTGTATTCCAATACAGGAATACTTGCAGGCTCTATAGCCGGATTGCTCTCCAGTACTTTTCTCCTGAACTGATTATAGAAGTCAATATAGTTTCTTAAATAAGCAAAAAAGCGGTTTCTGTTAATTGAAAATAACATCCCGAAACGGATGTTGAATATTTTTTCTGCATCGGCATTTAAAAGTCCGATATTGTCTAACAAACTTGTTTTCATTGTATCTTCACCCGAATAAGATTATAAATTAAGTATACAGTAATGTTTTTACTTTCTGCCATACCGTTCGCTTCTGCATAGCATTTTCAAAACACAGCTTTTTATACGCTTCTAAAAAATTTATCAAATCCAACGGTAATGACCCTCCTACCCTCGGGTTCAGTTCAAATATTTTTGCAACACCATCCTGAATCTTATAATCAAAACATCCTACACCATTATAATGTATGGCTTGCAATATTTTTTCAAAAACTTCAGCATGCTCAGTTTCAACCGGCACAATCACCGATGTTTTAAAAGGGGGATTCGCCATTCCTTTTACAAAACTTGCTTTCTGAAATGTAAATTTAAATGTCTGAAAATATTGTAATTTATTTTCTGTAAAAATGAAATGTGTGGTATGTTCATCCACCCCGGATATATATTCCTGTTTAAAATAAGCAGGATCAGATAATAAAGGGCCTAACAACTTTTCCTTTTCTTCGCTATCGACAATGTGTGAGTTCGATCCCCATTCATCCAGATTTTTTTTCAGTATATACGGAAAGCCTGAACTTTCCTGTAGTATCCGGGGAATATTATTTCCAAAACCTTTCTCAATAAGAAATGTATTGAAACGGAATTTATCATTACAAAAATCGACAACTTCGTTGGCTGCCACTAAAAATTTATGTCTGCTATTTTTAAACCGTTTGTTCAAAATATGAATATCTCTTTCGTATAAAGGTATAACCATATCATATTTTTTTATGCTCCACAGACGATTGAATTTCGCATAACTGAAAGTATATTTTTTCTTATCATATCGACCTTCAGATTTTATCTTCCAGTCATCTTTATCGCTGAATAAAATTCTTAACATATTTCCCCGTATTTTTTTAAGCGGGTCAGATGATGAAGTATATACATCAAATCACCTCGCAAATGCATTATAAGAAAATAGCCCACAAGTAGAACCGCGGGCTATTTTCATTCACTAATTTCAGAATATAATTCATGATTTATAATTCTGAATTATAAAATCAATGTTCTCTCTTAAACTCATGAATCAACGTTGCTACGAGGCCTGTCCAGCCCGTCTGGTGTGAAGCACCGCATCCTCTGCCGTTATCACCATGGAAGAATTCATAGAACGTGATCAGATCTTTGAAATGCGGATCCTTACTGTATTTATCTACGTCTCCGTTTACCGGACGTTTCCCATCTTTATCCAGACGGAAGATATTGATCAATCGATTGGAAAGTTCTGCAGCAATATCTTTTAACGTCAACATTTTACCGCTACCCGTAGGGTATTCAATAATGAAATCATCTCCATAGTATGAATGGAATTTCATTAAGCTTTCCACGATCATATAATTGATCGGGAACCAGATCGGACCACGCCAGTTGGAATTACCACCGAACATCGCAGAGTCTGATTCCGCCGGCTTATAAGCTACAGAAAATACTTTTCCCTGGTAATTGAATTCGTATGGTTTCGCTTCATGTTCTTTTGATAAAGCACGGATACCAAAGTCTGACAGGAATTCTGTTTCATTCAGCATACGTTTTAATACCATGGTCATACGGTGGCCTCTCAATAATGAAAGCAGTTTGGTATTATGGTCACCTACGTCTGTCCAGCGCGAAACCTGGCTTGCAAGATCCGGTCTGTTACTTAATATCCATTCCAGACGGCGCTTAAAGTCCGGTAGCTTCTCAACATTTGATTTTGTTAAAACCTCTACCGCAAATAAAGGAATCAATCCCACAATTGATTTGACTTTTAGGTGCTGACTCTTACCATTCGGTAAGTGAATAATATCAAAATAGAATTGATCTTCTTCATCCCATAACCCAACGCCTGAGTCACCAATGTTATTCATGGCTCCGGCAATGTACAGGAAGTGTTCGAAATATTTAGAAGCCAGATCCTGATATACCGGATTGATCAGCGAAAGCTCGGTAGAGATGCGAAGCATATTCAAGGAATACATCGCCATCCAGCTTGTACCATCCGATTGTTCTGTTCTTCCGCCAATCGGTAAAGGCTGACTGCGATCGAAAACCCCAATGTTATCAAGGCCTAAGAAGCCACCTTCAAATATATTCTTACCGTCTTTATCTTTCTGATTTACCCACCAGGTAAAGTTCATGGTAAGTTTATGCAGTATTCTTTCAAGGAAAGCAGTATCGCCTACGCCGTTGTTACGTTCTTTATCCAACTCGTATACACGCCAGGTTGCCCAGGCATGCACTGGAGGGTTTACATCGCCAAAGTTCCATTCATATGCTGGAATCTGTCCGTTGGGATGCATATAATATTCGCGCAATAAAATTGTCAATTGACGCTTCGCAAAGTCTGGATCGATCTGAGCAATAGGAATACAGTGGAATGCCAGATCCCAGGCGGCATACCATGGGTACTCCCATTTATCAGGCATGGAGATTACATTTGAGTTATTTAAATGTTCCCAATGACTGTTACGTCCTTTTTTTCTGGATTCAGGCAATGAGTCTCTGCGTACAGGATCTCCTTCCAGCCATTGCTTGATGTTAAAATAGAAGAACTGCTTACACCACATCATACCGGCATAGCCCTGGCGCTGAATCATGCGTAATTCCGGGTCTTCCACCCCATCCTGCACTTCATCATAAAATTCATTGGCTTCATTCAAACGCGTTTCAAAAATCTGGTCATAATCTTCAAAAGCGTTCTTGAATTTCTTATCAGTTAGCCTGCAACGTACAACGTTTGTTTTTCCTGATTTGATTTTCAGCTTGTACATCGAAGAAGCTTTTGTTCCTTCACGCTGCAACATGTTTACGGCACTCTGATTATCATTTACAACATAATCGTTGATACCATCTTTGCAGTAGCTGTATTTGTTAGCTTTGTTATATAAGCGTTTGTTATTCGATTCATTTTCGCAGAACAATAAACGGTCTGCCTGATCAGAATAAAAATGACGTTCACCGATAAAGTCGTGTTCAATAAAAATAGACCCGTCTTTTTGTGCAGCCATTTTAGGCTTTGCAAAATCATAACCCCAGGTCCATATATTCCTAAACCACAATGTCGGAAGTACAGTAATTTCAGCTTCTTCCGGACCATGGTTTGTCACAGATATTTTAATCAGGATGTCTTCCTTATCACCTTTTGCATATTCAACAACTACATCAAAATATTTATCTTCATCAAATACACCTGTATCGATCAATTCAAATTCCGGTTCGTGTCTTGAACGCTGGTTGCCATCAATCAGCTTTTGATACGGAAACTCAGCCTGAGGATACTTATACAACATTTTCATGTACGAATGTGTAGGTGTGCTATCCAGGTAATAGTACAGCTCCTTTACATCTTCACCATGATTACCCTGATTTCCTGTCATACCGAAAAGGCGTTCCTTCAGGATAGGATCTTTCCCGTTCCATAATGCGACAGAAAAACACAATAACGATTTATTATCCGAAATACCGGCAATACCTTCTTCACCCCAACGGTATGTATAACTTCGGGCCATATCGTGAGTAGTGTGTTCCCATGCAGAGCCATCTTCGCTATAATCCTCTCGTACCGTGCCCCACTGACGTTCAGTCAAAAACGGCCCCCAGTTTTTCCAAGGATTATTTTCTTTGCTAACCTTTAATCGGTTATGTTCTGCAGTATTGTATTTAGACATAAGAACAATTTTGTGCGCTCCGCGCTTATTTAGGGTATGTAATAATTCAAATTAAATTTAACTTAATCTTGTTACCGGTTATATTCAAACGAACATATGGTAACCAGCAGTAGCCTCATTAAAACAGTTGATTCTTCAAACACATGCTGCTTTATATTTGTGTTTCAATGATAATCTGTACCCGGGGTATATAATTTTATTTACAATTTACGCCTGTATACTCTTTGGAATAGCTAAGATAAAAAAATATTTGTTTAGACTGATATATATCGCTTATCTTGGCTGTAGTAATTCCATGATATTTAATCTGAAATAGCATGGAACTGTTAATTAATTGAATAATTGCTATTCTTATTCAATTAATTCATACTACTGAAGTAACAGTTTCTCAAAGGATATTATTTAAGATGATTGCAGTTATACAACGTGTAAAAAACGCATCCGTTGAAATTGAAGGTCGGCTGCAGGCTTCTATTCAAAACGGTTTACTGATCCTGCTGGGCGTTACTCATGCAGATACACAGGCAGATGTTGAATGGCTCTCGTCAAAAATCTGCGGACTGCGTATCTTTACCGATGAAGAGGGGAAAATGAACCGATCCATTACCGAAAATGCCGGTGATTTATTGGTTGTCAGTCAGTTCACCTTACTTGCCAGTACGCAGAAAGGAAACCGTCCATCTTTTATTGAGGCCGCCAGACCTGAAGTTGCCATTCCCTTATACGAAGGTTTTGTGAAAGCCTGTGAGGTAAAGCTCACTAAACCAGTTGCCACTGGAGTATTTGGCGCCGATATGCAGGTTCAGCTGCTCAATGATGGTCCCGTTACCATTATTATAGATACGAAAAACAAACAGTAATCATGACAATAAAAGAATTACAATCAACGGTAGATGGCTGGATCCAGGTGCACGGTGTCCGGTATTTCAATGAATTGACTAATACTGCTTTATTGGTTGAAGAAGTTGGGGAAGTTGCCCGGATCATGGCCCGTACCTACGGCGAACAATCCTTTAAAGCATCTGATAAAGATAAAAATCTTGGAGATGAACTGGCGGATGTTCTTTTTGTCCTTACCTGCATTGCCAACCAAACAGGAATCGACCTTGAGAAAGCTATGCAGGATAACTTAGCCAAAAAGACAAATCGGGATAAAGACAGGCACAAGAATAATGATAAGCTTACCGGCCAATAAATTAAAAAGTTTGCAAAAACGCCCTTTCCAATTGACTAGCAATGGTTAATTGGTTAATTTTATACACTTAACTAAAAAATAAACCGATGAGTGCTCCTAAAGCCGTAAACTTTCCCATTGAACGTACACAACATTCAAGACTATCTGAAACAGATTTTTCGAACTTGGAATTTGGAACGGTCAATTCGGATCACATGTTTGTGGTGGATTATAAAAAAGGTGAATGGGTAGATCCTAAAATTATTCCTTTTCAAAACATTTCTGTGAGCCCGGCATGCAGTTCATTGCATTACGGTCAAACAGTATTTGAAGGAATGAAGGCTTTCCGTGCTCCTAATGGAGACTTACTTGTATTCAGACCGGAAAAACACCTGGAGAGAATGAACAATTCTAACCGTCGCTTATGCATTCCGGAAATTCCTGCTGAGTATTTTTACGATGCTATTGATGCGCTTGTAAAGCTTGATCAGGACTGGATTCCAAATAAAGAAGGCTGTTCCTTATACCTGCGTCCGTTTATCTTTGCAAACGATCCGTTCATTGGAGTTAAACCTTCTTCTGCTTATAAATTCATGATCTTTACTTGCCCGGTTGCCGGTTACTACAAAGGTACTGTGAAAGTAATTATCGAATCAGATTTTGTACGTGCATCACCAGGCGGAATCGGCGCTGCTAAAACAGGCGGTAATTATGCTGCATCATTACTGCCGGCAAAACTTGCTGCTGATAAAGGCTTCCAGCAGATTTTATGGACAGACAGCAAAGAACATAAATATTTCGAAGAATCTGGTACTATGAACCTGATGTTTGTAATCAACGATGTGTTGATCACACCTTCATTGGATGGCTCAATTCTTCCGGGTATTACACGAGACACCATCCTTACCATTGCTAAAGACTGGGGTGTTAAGGTTGAAGAAAGAAAAGTTAGTGTTGAAGAAGTTCTTACAGCTTTTAATAATGGTACCTTACAAGATGCTTTTGGAACAGGAACAGCAGCAACCATTACACAGATTGCTGAAATTCACCACAACGGTAAAGACATGGTATTGCCTCCGGTAGCATCAAGAACACTTTCCAATAAATTAAACCAAACAATTGTTGATCTGAAAACAGGTGTGGCAGAAGACAAATACAATTGGGTACACAGAATTAAAAAGTAATCCCTTACAGATATTCTATTTAAAAAACACTATCGCGCTCGGTAGTGTTTTTTTATGCCTTTCGAAAAAGATTTAATCTAGTTCTTCTTTCTTTGTACAACTCTTTTATATGAGTCCTCATAATAGTACGGGTTGTTATTGAGGTCGCACATTTTCCGGTACCACTCTCCGCTTGCAAACTGAAACGTATAGATAAAGCCCACCACTTCATCAATTTGATTTCTTATTTTTTCAGATTTTAATTTGTACGAACCAATCAGAAAATCGGTGTTCACTGGGTCAAGGTTTGGTTGGAACATCATACGCAACATCACAATTAAATAGTAGGAAAAGAACAAACTAAAAAATGATGAATGATTATTAAATCCTTTTCTATTAACGGCAGCTTGGCGATTCAGGTTCTTGTATTCATTTGACTCCTGTTAAAAATTAACATTCAAGTTATCGTATAATAAATTCTAATCCTTGTAAATGCTTATTGTTGTATAGGGTTACTATTGATATACATTGTAATAATCATATATTTTTTTCTGAATCAATACTGATTTTTTTCTTGCTGAATTTTATCTGCCCTGTTTTTTATTTACATGTTCTGCGATGAGCATTGAAGTGACTAGCAGCCGCTTAACATACAATATGTATTACAGGTATTTCGATATAGTTTATATTAGAACTTTATAAACTACATCTGATTATTTTTAACTAGATTTGCAGCCCCATATAAATCATATAACCATGCTCACACCTTCTGAATACACAATTCTTTATAAAGAATTAGATACGTACTTATCATCCGACGCTTGCAGAGCTTCATTTATGAAGCCTGACCAATCCGGTGTTGACTATGAGAACATCATACTTTACATTGACGAAGCTATATGCGAGAATTATGCATATCCGAATCCAAATAAAATCAAGGACAAAGTAAAAGTATTGAACGGAAAAAACGATTTCAACAAAACATTAGCAATATTTAAAAATAAAAAAGACGAAGTACAGAAAACCATCAAGTACTTTGATCTACCTAAATAATAACGGTTCTGTGAACATAGATCGACTCCATGCAGAATGTTTTCTGCATGGAGTTTTTCATATATACCATTGCATTTTTGATTTAATTTCTCACAGCAGCATATACAACAAACAACAGCCCTGTACAATTTATTGAATCAAATTCCCTCTGTTAAGCTGCGGGTGTTAAGAAATTTCTGAAGTGCACCGTTCGCAACCTGTTTAGGGGCAAATCTTTTGCATTTTATCTTCCATGGAAAAGATTTTTTTTGCATATTAATACTATGATAGTCGTAAGCACTTTTTCAGATACTATCATTTTTTTATTAACCGGCATTTCCCGTTTTTGAAGAATCCATCCCTATTCTTTCAAAACGTGAATAGAACACTATACGTATATATATTATGCTAAAGAAATTGATTGTTTTAATTTTAGTGCTGTCTGCAATAGTTGTTTGCATTTACTTGTTCGCGCACCGGACGCACGAAAAAACACCTGATTGGAGAAAGTTCAACGCAAATATTTTTGCCAATGCAAAGCGTGAAAATAAACTGGTGGTTCTTCACTTGGGTGCAAACTGGTGTCACTGGTGTCACATCATGGAAGAGCAGACGTATACAGACCCATTTGTATTACAGACCTTGGAAAAAAATTTCATTGCCTGTAAAGAAGATCACGATGCACGCCAGGATCTCACAAGTCTTTATGCGGAGTATGGCTGGCCGGCAACCATCATTTTCGATTCAAATGGAAATGAATTATTTAAGGATACAGGCTACATTCCGAAAGAGCGTTTCCTGGCCATCTTAACTTCTCTGGCAAAAAATCCGGTTCCAATGCCGGTCAATAAAATCGAAGCAGACTTCAGGTCATCTTCAGATTCTGTAAAAAAGCATTCTCTTGATGCATTATCAAAGAAATTTTTAAACTCCCTGGATATAGAAGAAGGCGGATTCAAATACGACCAAAAATCCATTGACTTTGAAACCTTTGAATATGCGCTCAACAACTGCAGTAAGGATTCGGTATTAACAACCTGGCTTGCGAATACAGTAACAAATTCATCCGGTATTTATGATGATGAATGGGGCGGTGTATTTCAATATTCAACCCACGACGACTGGGACCATGTACACTATGAGAAGCTACTTTCCGTGCAGGCTAAGTATATAAAAATGTATTGCTGGTATTATCAACGCTTCAAGGCCATTGATGCAATCAACCGGGCTGAAGGCACTGCCGCATACGTAAACAGGTTTTTAAATGCACCCAATGCCGGTTATTATAATGCGCAGGATGCTGATCTTATCCCCGGACAAAAAGCTGCGGATTACTTCGCCTTACCGGACGCTGAGAGAATTGCCAAAGGTATTCCTGCCGTTGACAGGAATATTTATACCAGTGATAATGCAGAATTGATAGAGGCTTTTATTATTCTGTCTGCAACTACTGGCAACCAGCTCTATTTCCACCAGGCTGTAAAATGCTATGACCTGCTGAAAGCTACTCATAAAGTCAATAATTCCTACTGTCATAACGCTCACTACACATCCAGCATTTCACTCAAAGATAACCTGGCTATGGCCAAAGTTTCTATCATGCTCTACAAAGCAACTCAGAATAATATGTATAAATCTGAAGCTGAAAAAATCATCCGGGAACTTACGAACACCTTTGACTCAGGCAATGGCTATTTAAATGCCTATGTAGGCAATAATCCGCTAAAAGCGACTTATAATATTTCCGAAAATATTGAAGCATGCCGGCTACTGAATTACTGTTCGCATGTATTTCACGAACCAAAATACAAAGGAAATGCATTAACCATTTTTAACTTTCTTACAAATGAAAAGATTGTAAACAGCATCTCAAACGAGCCGGGAATATTAAGTGCTTCTGATGAACTAGCTACAGAGCCCATTACTGCTACGCTGATGATCAAAGATAGTCCGCAATTGAAAGAAGGCTTTATTAAAACTTGCCTTGCGTGCCCTAAATTTTACTTTAACCAGGAATGGTATACATCATCCACCATCTTATCAAATAAGGTTGACATTTTTGATGCATTCGATACAAACTTTATTGTTTTGTGTACCTCGTCTTACTGCAGCCCGCCGATGTATTCCATCGAAAGTTTTAATAATTTTCTTTATAACCGCGTGCTGACAGGTAAAAAATAGTATAATAAAAAAGATCCTGTCACACGTTAGGCGCGACAGAATCTTTTTATTATTTATATTGTTCCGAATATTATCCTTCCATTTCGTCAATGAAAACAACTTCAGCCAGCGTTTTCAGAATAGTGCTATGTTTTTTTACAAAAGGATTTTCTTTATCCCACACATAACCTGCCAGTACAGAACAGATCATCCGTTTATGATCCTGGTTTGGATTTTTAGCGAAGAATATAGCATGCAGCGTACCATCATACCAACCCGTAACGAAGGAACGGAATGTATCAATACCCTGCATCATGTGCTGCACAAAATCTTTCTCCCAGTCAACCTGTTCCCCTTTTAGGAATTTCACAGCAAGCTTTCCGCCCTTAGAGCCGGACTCCATGGCAAAGGTAGCACCTGAAGAAAATATCGGATCAAGAAACTCTGTGGCATTACCTGTCAATACAAAACCATCGCCGTACAATTTCGTTGCTGAAATTGCGTACCCTTCAATGGTTTTTGGTTCAAACAAAAATTCCTGTCCTTCAAATCGTTCAGCAATGTGATCTTCGGTCGCGATCATTGCTCTCAGCTGTTCTTCAGGAGTGCCTGTAAACGCGTCAAAGTGTGAAGGCTCACCAACAAAACCTACTGAAGTAACACCTGTTGAAAAAGGTATTACCCAGATCCACACTTTTGGTTTATGTGCAACGGCCGTAATCCTGTTCCCTTCCAGTTCTGCAGCTACCGGACGTTTAACATCCTTGATATGCGTAAACAGGGTTTTCCGTGGTTCAAAGCCTGAAGGTTTATCCAGGCCAAACATACGTGGAATCACCCGGCCGTAGCCGCTGGCATCTACAATGAATCTTGCTTCAATTTCTTTTTTATTTCCTGCAGCATCTTCAACGGTGGTAACTGAATCGGTTCCAAAAAATTTAATATCGGTAACACCGGTTTCATATTCTACTGTTACACCCTGGCGCGCTACTTCATCAGCCAGCGTTTTATCGAAAACACTGCGCGGTACCTGCCATGTCCATTTCCACCCATCAGAGAACTGATCCGAAAAATTAAAGTCTGCGATTTGTTTTCCGCGAACAAATTTAGCGCCGAATTTCTGCTGAAAGCCTTGTGCTTTCACAGCATCCAGAAAGCCCGCTTCTTCGAGGTGCTCCATGCAGCGAGGCAGTAAGCTCTCTCCGATTACGAATCTCGGGAATTTCTGTTTTTCAACAATCTTAACTTTAAAACCCTCTTTATTTATCAGAGCCGCGGCAACAGTGCCTGCAGGACCTGCACCGATTACCAACACATCTACTTTTTCGCGTTGCATTTAAAATGAATTAAAAATTATTACGATTAATTTTAAGCAGCTACCAGTTTGCCATCACGCATTACCGGCAACACTTTATAAACATCTTTGGTTAGACAAAATTCAATATCCTTGATGATGCCCAAGCCCTGTAAACGACGTACGTGCGAAGAGTTCAACAGGAAGCCCATCATATCTGCTTTTGCTGTGTAAAATAAATTCAATGCAGTCAATACAGAATCTTCATCATGAGAAAAATCTCCTTTCAATGCATCTACTACAGCACCTGCAAAAAGCGTATCTTCCAGATTCATTTTACCTTTCCAGCCTGCACAATGCATCAATACATCATTAGGCTGATTCCGTAAATATTCTACTACAGTAGTAAAATTCAGAAAAGAACCGACAATAATTTCTTTCGCATCTGCAGACTTCACAATTGCCTGGGTGCCGTTCGTTGTAGTAACAACAACTTTTTTCCCTTTCAAAGAACCATCCTGATATGAAAACGGAGAGTTGCCCAAATCAAAACCATCAACCTTTTTCCCGTCGCGCTCTGCAGCTGTTACATACCCCTGCTCGCCAAATACTTTACATTCTTCCAGACTAGCTACAGCAGTGATGCTTTCAATACCATTGGCAAGTGCTGTTGTCATGCAAGACGTTGCACGCAATATATCAATTACCACTACTACTTTTCCTGCCGCCTTGTGCAAATGCACCATTTCAGGTGATAAGCAAACATCAATTCTCTTCATCTGATTTTGAGTTACTAGTTTCTAGTTGCTAGTTACTAGACTAGGGATTGTATTAAGTAAATTTTATTAATCTATTCTATTGTCTGGTAACTAGCACCTAGAAACTAACGTCTACTTCTTCACAAAAGGAAACTTTACAACCTTTGCCTTGATCAGTTTCCCTCTGATGTTTACAAAGATCTCTGTATCTGCTTTGCTGTATTGCTTTTCAACATATCCCATACCGATACCAATGCCTAAACAAGGTGACTGTGTGCCAGATGTAACTTCACCGATCTTATTTCCTGCAGCATCTGCAAGTTCATAATGACCGCGCGGAATACCGCGTTCAACCATTTCAAATCCTATCAGCGAACGCATAACACCTGCGGCTTTTTGCTGCTGCAGAATATCTGATGCGGTAAATGTTTTATTGAATTTCGTGATCCAGCCCAAGCCAGCTTCCAGCGGACTAGTACTATCTGAAATATCATTTCCGTATAAACAATAACCCATTTCAAGACGCAGCGTATCTCTGGCACCCAAGCCTACAGGCTTCATGCCTACTGCTTCGCCTGCCTGCATCAGTTTTGTCCATACATCTTTTGCAATTTCATTCGGCACATAAATTTCAAATCCGCCGGCGCCGGTATAACCTGTCGCAGCGATCAGTATATTTTTGTAGCCTGCAAGTTCCGTACGTACACAGGTATAATATTCCATTGCAGCCACCGGATGTGTAGTTAATTTTTCAAGCACCTGATATGCCTTCGGGCCCTGCACTGCAAACAAACAAGTCTGTTCAGACACATCTTGAAATTCAGCCCCGCTTGCCGGCACATGTTTCAGAAACCAGGCTTTATCTTTTTCAATATTGGAAGCGTTCACCACAATGTAATATTCTTCTTCACCGGTATGATATACCAGCAAGTCATCAATGATACCGCCGGCCGGATTGGTTAAAGCTGTATACTGCACTTTACCTATCGGCAATACAGATGCATCGTTTGTTGTCAGCTGCTGAATAACATCCAACGCTTTAGGACCTTTCAGAATAAATTCGCCCATATGCGATACATCAAACATGCCTGCTGCATTACGCACGGCCATGTGTTCTTCAATATCCGATGAATAACGCACCGGCATTAAATAGCCGGCAAATGGTACCATCTTTGCGCCTAAAGCGATATGTACCTCTTGCAAAGGGATGGATTTAATTTCTTCAGCAGTTTCGCTCATGTTCCAGGAAGAATAAATATGAAAGAATTAAATTAAAACAAATTCAGTTGTTTGGGTTTCAGGTGAAAGGTAGTCCGGTGATAAGGGGTTAAACCGAACTTTTCCATGGCATCCCGATGTTTTTCAGTACCATATCCCGCATTTACATCCCAGCCATACTCGGGATATTCTTTTGCAAGCTTCGCCATAAGTCTGTCTCTATGGGTCTTAGCCAGAATAGACGCCGCTGCGATGGAAAGATACATGCCATCTCCCTTTATCACACATTCATGCTGAATGCCGGGATAGGCTTTAAACCTGTTCCCATCAATTAATAACAGGTTGGGTTGCTGTTTTTTCAGGCCCTTCACAGCTTTATGCATGGCCTTCATGGTCGCATTCAGAATATTGATCTGATCAATGATTGTATGCGATACTTCTGCCACATAATAATCAACGGCATCCCGGATAATATCCTGACGAAGCAGTTCCCGCTGTTGTGCGGTCAGTTTTTTTGAATCGTTTAACAGGGAATGTTTGTAATTGGCAGGAAGAATAACAGCTGCAGCAACAACAGGGCCCGCCATACAGCCTCTGCCCGCCTCGTCAATCCCAGCTTCAATTTTACCTTCCGAATAATATGATAAAAGCGACATATCCGGCAAAGATAAGAAGGTATTCCATTAAAGTCTAGGTGAATAAAGCCGCAGAAAGCACTATGTGCAAAAAAACTCCCGACAGAAGGCCATTCCTTCCTCCATTTTAGTATTTTATCCCCTTTTGCATGTGCCGTTTAGTTCGTAATTTGCATGCTGTTCAAATACGATTATGTCCCAAGAATTTGAAAATCCCTGGAAAACGCTTCGCTCAAAGACAATCTATGATAATCCATGGATTTCCGTACGTGAAGAAGACGTCTTAAAACCCAATGGCAGTCCGGGTATTTATGGAGTTGTTTCCTTTAAAAATAAAGCGATCGGAATTGTACCTATTGATTCTGAAGGATATACATATCTGGTTGGACAATTCCGTTATACGCTGAATGAATACACCTGGGAGATTCCGGAAGGCGGCGGCCCTATGAATGAAACCGCTCTTGAATCCGCTAAACGGGAACTGGAAGAAGAAACAGGCTTAAAAGCTGCAGTATGGCAGGATCTGGGCCGTATTCATACCTCAAATTCTGTAACCGATGAAGAAGGCTTTCTTTTCCTGGCGACAGACCTGACTCCCGGACCAAGTAACCCTGAAGATACGGAACAGTTAATTATAAAAAGAGTATCTTTGAAGGATGCTGTCGCAATGGTTATGAGCGGTGAAATCACTGACAGTTTAAGTATTGCCGGTTTGTTGAAAGCATGGCTGGTACAGAGTACGGAGTACAAAGTACCAAGTATTTAAAAGTTAAATTAGAACACATTTAAAATGCAAGATCGTACTCTGTACTCTGTACTTGGTACTTCGTACTTCTAATGAAAAAAATAATTGAAAAAATATACATGGTCTGGGTGTGGACCTGTTTTGTTATCGTATTTGCATGCCTGTATATTCCTTTCTGTATATCTGTTCAGCGCGAGTCATGGAAAAAATACGGGCATTTCTTAAATAAAATATGGGCGCATACTGTGTTTATGTTTTGCTTTCTGCCAACAAAAGTAGAATGGCGCTTTAAAGTGAATAAGAAAAAACAATACATTTATTGCGCCAATCATACTTCTTACTTAGATATTCCAACCATGTGCTACGCCTTACCGGGATACAATGTATTTATTGGAAAATCATCGTTAGGTAAAGTACCGCTCTTCGGCTACATGTTCCGGAACCTGTATGTTTCAGTCGACCGTAAAAGCTCGAAAAGCAAATACGAAACGATTGTTCAATCCATGCAGAAAATAGATTTAGGATATAACCTCGCCATTTTCCCTGAAGGTACTATTTCTAAAAACCATGCGCCGGTACTGATGGACTTTAAAGACGGAGCATTCCGCATAGCCATTGAAAAACAGGTAGCCATTGTTCCCATGACGATTGTAAACAACTGGCTCATTTTACCAGACGACGGTAAATACGTACCGCGCAGAAGACTTATGAAAACTGTTGTTCACGAACCAATCGAAACAACCGGTCTAACCATGAATGATGTGGAATGGTTGAAAGATAAAACAAAGCAGGTTATTGCCGATGAATTAAGAAAACATTTTCCTGATATATACAACGAAAAATATAAAGCATGAACTTAGATACAAAAACAATTGGAAAGATCGCACATTTAGCGCGCCTTGAATTTGATGATAAATCACTGGAAGCATTCTCAACGGATTTCAATAAAATTTTATCATGGATTGATAAATTGAATGAAGTGAACACGGATAACGTTGAACCATTAATCCACATGAGCCACGAATTGAACGTGCTGCGCGAAGACATCGACAAAGTAACGATCTCACATGAAGAAGCACTAATCAATGCTCCTAAAAAAGATTCTGATTATTTCAGAGTTCCTAAATTCTTAAGCTAATACAAGTGTAGAGTTGAAAGTGTAAAGTGTATGTGGCAAGTCTGATCTTCCGTTTACACTTTACACTTTCAACTCTACACGTGAATAAACATCAACTCATTACATCTTCATTGGCATGAACGATTTATTCTTCTGGCTACAGTGGAAAAGTTCCTACAGAACATTCTACGTAGCCCTTTTAGTTTTATTCTTCGCAAGCATGATCGCTGTTTTTGTAGCTTATACCTATGGTGATCTATATACCATAGGCTGGGATACAACCGGTGAGTGGAAAAACGTTACGCTCAGCCTGGATGTCTTCCAGGTTAATCAATTTAATATTTCACACGAAAGCCCTCAATTCCTGTTGCTGAAAAGATACGTAGCCGGAGATGTGACTGTTCACCCTTGGATCTCTTATACATTTATTGGCATCGTATTGCTTGCATTTGTTTGCATTCTTACAGTTGTGAGCTATGTAGACTTATGGTTGTATATAGCCGGCATGGCAATTTTTATTTTCTTTATCATCAGCATGCAAACCGAGCAGCTTGGGATTTTCGGTTTGTACAATCGTGCTCCTGCTGTTCTTGCAATTATCCTGTTCAGCGGTTTAACCTACTATTTTAATTCTTTCGGAAAACAAATCAATATGTTTATGCGCATGCTCGCACTGGCAGCATTAACGCTGTTATTTGCAGCGCTCATCGTATTCGGCAGCAGTATAGAAGTTCCTCTGCTTTATGCAGCCAACTACGCGATTGTAATACCCATCCTGATTTGTGTTATATTCATGCTCATCGTGAGTTATGATTTTCTGCAATTCCTTGTAATTGTTACCTCCTATGGAAAATCGAAGTTTAAAGGATCAGGCAATTCCATCTGGAACTTTATTATTATCGGCACACTTTATCTGACCAACTTATTTCTGGTATTCTTGCAACCTGATTTTATAAAAGACATGGGAATTGTATTGATACAACCACTCGTTGTGCTGATCATTTCCTCCATACTTGGAATCTGGTTGTTTGGCATGAAAGAAGAAGTTTCGAGTGTATTACCATTTAAACCACTTGGTGCGATTCTGTATTTAGCCCTGGGGATCATTTCCTTCAGTGTAATTGCACTCGGCTATGCTACAGCCAATGATGCCCTCATTACTGCACTTGAAAAATCCGCTTTATACATTCAGATTGGAATGGGCCTGGGAATTTTTATTTATGTAATCACCAATTTCTGGAACAAATACAAAGAACAGGTTGAAGTATACAAACATTTCTATATTGCTTACCAGGTACCTTTCTTCGTTGGCCGCGGATTGGGCTGGGCCGTTATCATGTATTTTGTTTTTGCCAGCAACAGGTTTGTTGTGAACAGCGGTAAAGCAGCGTATTACAACAATGTCGGTGATATCTATTTGTATACCGGACAGGATGTGCTGGCTGAATCATTCTTTAAAGAGTCTTATTCACATGAATTCCAGAACCAGCGTTGTAATTATACCCTGGGAAGTTTTTATGAGCTACGTGACGACAAAGCAAACGCTTTCAAATACTACGAAAACAGCCTGACAAAAAAGCCATCTGTAGCTGCATTTGTAAGTTTGAGTAATTTCTATATCACCAACAAACAACTCTTCCCTGCCATTTTCATGCTTCAGGATGGCTTGAAGTCTTATCCACACGATCCTTACCTGCTGAATAACTTAGGTTATTTATATACACAATTCAATTCCTCTGATTCCGCAGCATACTTCTTTAACAAAGCGGCATTGCATGCCGATGATGATGTTGCCATGGCCAATATGCTGAGCTACTTTGGAGCTGCAGGAAAATTTGAAGAATGTGCTGCCATTATGAAAAATGAAAAGAGCTCACCTTCATTGATGTACCTGGCAAATAAAATCGGCATTGCTACATTACAATCAAAGCCTTCAGAAATTGCACTTCCGAAATCTATTCTTACCGATTCTGCACTAACTGCAGATTCGTATACCTTGTTGTATAATTATACCATCAACAAGCTTTCCGTAAAGGATTCTGTTCTGGAAAAAACATTGCAGCAGCTTAGTGAAAAACCGCAGAATGAGTTCTATAAGTCTAATCTTCTTTTTGCAAAAGCCCTGCATTTATATTATTCAAACACCAATATTCCGGAAGCTTTGATTTTACTACAGGATCTGGTATCCGTAGATAAAACGCCGCTTTATACCATTACACTTGCAGACTGGCAATTAAAAGCCGGGCTCTACCAGGAGGCGTACGAAAGATACAATACCATTATCATAAACAGTGACCAGCATATTGTTGCAAAGAAATGCATTGCTGCCATGGAGTATGGAAATTCCGGTTCGGTACGTGACATTATTGTTGAACTGGCAAAAAGCCAAACACCTGAAGTAGCCCATATCGGAGGTACGTTAAAGGCAGCCCTTGTAAAGCCATCTGTAGCGGCTTACGACACACTCTCTCCTCAGCAGAAAGTACAATGCCTGCACTATCATACACTTTCTGCGCCTGAATATATAGTCTTCAAAAATACCATTACAGACCAGGCGCAGTCTGTTCAACTGGATATTGAACAGATTCAAAAACTAACCAGCCGTCACGATTATATAAACGCAATGACGCTTTGGAATTCCTTGAATAAGACCGCAGAAGCTTCTGCTAATACGATCGCACAGGGCAATCTGCAATATCTGAATATACTGGCAGGTCTGCATCAATGGGATTCTCTTGATATACAATTAAAGTCAACAACGCTGTTGGATAAAGATCTGGGCTACATTGATTATTTCCACGCTCGCGTATTGCAGGAAGGAAGAGATAGCCTTGCAGCGAAACCTTATTATGAGCGCGCCCTTACACGTATTGGTTATGTACCGCAGGTACAAATTGATTACGCCAACTATATCACGGAAACCGAAGGTGAAATTGCTGCTGTAGAAAAATTAGTTGCCGCGAAACAAATCATCGCCTATTCAAAACCGTTGAACATGCTTTATCTTGAAACATGTCTCAGACTGGGTTTATTTAAATCTGCTGAAAGTGAACTGAATGCCATGCTGCCAACACTTACAGCTGCGGAAATCGCTTCTATCAAGCAACAGTTTTATTCATATCCGGTTGCTGAATAATCAACCAAACTGAACTGTACAAAGCCATGAAAATTTATACAAAAGGCGGTGATAAAGGAAAAACCTCTTTGCTGGGCGGCACAAGGGTTGCCAAATACCACGCCCGTATTGAGGCTTATGGAAGTACAGATGAATTGAACAGTTATATAGGACTGCTGATTGAAGAGCTGCCTGCAGGCTTTTCTCAAAAAGAAATATTGAAAAACGTTCAGTATAAAATTTTTGAATTAGGTGCTTCGTTAGCAACGGAACCTGAGAAGCAACAGCTATATGCTCCGGATCTTAACGAGACGCACATCAAACAACTGGAAGATGCAATCGACGCCATGCAAGCTGTTTTGCCGGAACAGAAATACTTTGTGCTTCCCGGCGGCCATAAAGCAGTAGCCATAGCTCATATATGCAGAACTGTTTGCAGAAGAGCCGAACGCCAGGTTGTACAACTGAACGAAACGGAGCCGGTACATCCGGTTATACTGCCATTTCTAAACCGTTTATCAGATTACCTGTTTATCGTTTCCCGTAAGCTCGCGCAGGACTTCAATGCCGGTGAGGTATTCTGGATACCGACGAAATAAATTAAGATTCATACGTAATAAATAAAAATACATTCATGACCAACGAACAACTGAAGGATTTAAAAGCAAACATTCTTGCTTTGAGAGGATATCTTGGCTACGATTCCAAAATGGAAGAAATAAAAGCAGAACAGGAATTATCACTCTCTCCTACGTTTTGGGATGATTCAAAAGAAGCTGAAAAAATTCTTAAGAGTATAAAAAATAAAAAAGTGTGGACCGATCCTTATGATGCACTTGTAAGCAAACTAGGAGATCTTGAAGCACTAAATGAATTTTACCAGGCAGGCGATATCGACGATAAAGAAATGGATGCTGAATTCGCGGCAGTTTCTAAAGTACTGGAAGAGCTTGAATTCAAAAAAATGCTGAGCGCAGAAGAAGACCAGTTAAGTGCAGTACTTGAAATCAATCCTGGTGCAGGTGGTACAGAAAGTAACGACTGGGCGGACATGCTGATGCGTATGTACATTATGTGGGGAGAAAAGAACGGATATACCGTGCGTGAAATCGTGAATCAGCCGGGTGAAGTCGCAGGTATCAAATTTGCTTCCCTGGGTATTGAAGGCCAATTTGCTTATGGAAATTTAAAATCAGAAATCGGTGTACACCGACTGGTGCGCGACTCTCCGTTCAATGCCGACGGTAAACGCCAGACATCCTTTGCGTCTGTCTATGTATATCCTGAAGTTGATGAAACCATCAATATCGAAATCAACATGGGCGATATTGAATGGGATACTTTCCGTGCAGGTGGTGCCGGCGGACAAAACGTAAACAAAGTAGAAACTGCTGTACGCTTAAAACACAAGCCTTCAGGCTTGATCATTGAATGCCAGCAGGAACGTTCACAGATACAAAACAAAGACAGAGCCCTAAAATTATTAAAATCACGCTTATACCAAATCGAACTGGATAAACGCAACGAAGCAAAAGCAGCAGTAGAAGGGTCAAAAAAGAAAATTGATTTTGGTTCACAGATCCGCAACTATGTGTTGTTCCCTTACAAACTGATCAAGGACGTACGTACCGGTGTTGAACGTACAGACGTTGACAATGTACTGGCTGGAGATCTGAATGAATTTATAAAAGCATATTTACTGATGAAATAAATTTCTTCCGAAATTTATAACAAAGAAGCCTTTGCTAAATAGTAAAGGCTTCTTTGTTATATCAAACTGTTAAAATAAATTCAACTGACCATCATCCTTCTTTGGTGGTTTGGCTTTGCCAAAAACTGTTCTCCCGCCATGTTTATATGATTCCGCACGCTCCTTCGCAATCACACGATCAAATGCATTGGGGTCGGGTTCAAAACTTTTTTCCATTTGCTGCGCGGCAATGGTAAGATTTTTAATTGCCTGCTGTTTGTCGCTATCTCCCAACTTTGCTTTTTCAACCGAAGTCTGTAAAATAGCAATTGTTTCATCATATACTTTTACGGGCACCGGAAACGGGTGTCCGTCTTTACCGCCATGAGCAAAGGTGA
>NZ_JBQCDF010000322.1:0-8889 GCF_051961495.1 Cytophaga sp.
GATCCGGCAGATATAGCGCCAGGCAGCATGTAGGTGGATTGGGTGAAGGTGATTACGAGCACTTAATCCTTCATCCATTGTAAAGTTATGTACCACACAAAAGCCGTCTATTTTTCAATAGAAGGCTTTTTTGTTCAAGCTGTAGGGGAGGGATTCGAACCAACTCACGGAGCAATTAGCCATAGTACATTACAATTAAGTGGTCAACCCTAGCTTTTGTCGCATTACACTACGTTTATTTTGAACTCTCCACCCCCGAGACAGGAGGGCATGTCTGCCAATTTCAACACCCTACAGTATAATTGTCCGACTGACAACAATACAAAGGTAACAGATCGACTCTTTTATTGCAAATATTATCATAAATTATTTTAATATTTGCCATTTTATTAATAAATTTAAATAATTATTACAAATTTAATAATTAAGATCTCAAAATATGGCTCTTCATTCCGAAATTGATAGCATTGATCTGAAAATTCTGACTGAATTGATTGAGAATGCTTCCCTGCCCTATACAGAAATTGCAAAAAAGATCGGCGTATCCGGCGGAACCATTCATGTGCGCATGAAAAAGATGGAAGACCTGGGTATTGTGAAAGGTTCACACCTGGAAATAAATTATACACGTTTGGGTTACGACATTACAGCTTTTTTAGGTATCTACCTGGATAAGAGTGAGTTTTATGATAAAGCGGTAGATGATTTGCGCAAGATTCCTGAAGTGGTCAATGTACATTATACCACCGGAAATTACAGCATGTTTGTAAAGATCATTTGCAGGGACACCCAGCACCTGAGAGAAGTACTACACGATAAAATCCAAAAAGTGTACGGAATACAGCGGACAGAAACGAGTATCTCATTGGAAGAATCGATAAACAGAACACTGGCCTTAAAACTTTAATACAGGAGATGTTTCGTTTTTGCGAATTTCTCCGCAAATGTCTCAATTACAATACAAATCTCTGATTTGTCGTCTTTGTACTAAATACTCTTTACTCTGTACTTCTTATTGTCCAGCACCTGACAACTAGTTCCTCAGAACTCAATAAATGTACCTAATCCCGCTAAATTTCAATAATTTTTGTACCAAAAAGAACTCATTGTTACCAAATTTGTTCTACTTTTGTAATATGTTGGAATTAGTCTAAACTAATAGAAGAAACACATGAGCGATAGTAATAAAATACTGGAAGAAATAACTTCATCGGAATACAAATGGGGATTTGTTACGGACATCGATAACGAATCTGCGCCAAAGGGTTTAAATGAAGATACAGTACGTTACATATCAGCGAAAAAAAATGAACCTGAGTGGCTACTTGAATGGCGTCTGGATGCTTTCCGTAAATGGCAGGCAATGACAGAGCCTACCTGGCCGAATGTAAAATATCCGGAAATTGATTTTCAGGATATCATTTACTATTCTGCGCCGAAGCCAAAAGTTACATTAAACAGTCTGGATGAAATAGATCCGGAATTACGTGCGACGTTCGAGAAGCTTGGGATCTCGTTGGATGAACAAAAACGTATGACTGGTGTTGCAGTTGATGCTGTTATTGACAGCGTTTCCATTACAACAACATTCAAAACAAAATTATCAGAGCTTGGAATTATTTTCTGCTCTATGAGTGAAGCTGTTCAGGAACATCCTGAATTGGTTCGTAAATATTTAGGCAGCGTTGTTCCGGTAACGGACAACTTCTATGCTGCATTAAATTCAGCCGTATTCAGTGATGGCTCTTTCTGCTACATTCCGAAAGGTGTGCGCAGCCCGATGGAGCTATCTACTTACTTCCGTATCAATGCTGCCAATACTGGTCAGTTTGAACGTACACTATTAATTGCTGACGAAGGTTCTTACGTTAGCTACCTGGAAGGCTGTACAGCACCGGTACGTGATGAGAATCAGTTACACGCTGCCGTTGTTGAACTGGTTGCCATGGAGAAAGCAGAAATCAAATACTCTACTGTTCAGAACTGGTATCCGGGTGATAAGAACGGCAAAGGTGGTATCTACAACTTTGTAACGAAGCGTGGTATCTGTGCAGGAGATTATGCAAAAATTTCCTGGACACAGGTAGAAACAGGCTCTGCCGTTACATGGAAATACCCAAGCTGTATTTTAAAAGGTGACCATTCAATCGGAGAATTCTACTCAGTTGCTGTTACAAATAACTTCCAGCAGGCAGATACCGGCACAAAAATGATTCACATTGGTAAAAACACCAAGAGCCGTATTGTATCCAAAGGTATTTCTGCAGGCAAGAGCCATAACAGCTACCGTGGCCTGGTGAAAGTAATGAAACGTGCCGAAGGCGCACGTAACTACTCCCAATGTGACTCTCTGCTGATGGGCGACCAATGCGGAGCTCACACCTTCCCTTACATTGAAGTTGAAAACAACTCTTCTACTGTTGAACACGAAGCTACAACTTCAAAGATTGGTGAAGATCAGATCTTCTATTGCAACCAACGTGGTATTGATACAGAAAAAGCTGTAGCATTGATCGTTAATGGTTATTGTAAAGAAGTACTGAATCAGCTGCCAATGGAATTTGCTGTTGAAGCACAGAAGCTGCTTGCGATCTCGCTGGAAGGAAGCGTCGGATAATAAGTGTAGAGTTAAGAGTGTAAAGTGTAAGAGGTTTCGACCAAACCTTTACTTTCATCCTCACCATTTGCATATAAAATAAATCAATTCTATTCCGTTTGGAATTTGTCTTTTGGATTTTGGAATTTAAAACCAAACCAAAAATTCATCAAATAAAAGTTATGTTATCAATTAAAAATTTACAGGCACGCATTGAAGAAAAAGAAATTCTTCGTGGTATCAACCTTGAAGTAAAAGCTGGTGAAGTGCATGCTATAATGGGACCGAATGGTTCCGGTAAAAGTACGCTTGCCTCTGTATTGGCAGGCCGAGAAGATTATGAAGTTACAGGCGGAAGCGTTGAACTGAATGGTAAGGATCTGTTGGATTTATCTCCGGAAGATCGTGCACGTGAAGGTGTATTTCTTGCATTCCAATATCCGATTGAAATACCAGGTGTAAGCACCATCAATTTCATGAAAACAGCAGTTAATGAAGTGCGTGAATACCGCGGCTTAGAGCCATTGGATGCTGTTTCCTTCCTGAAATTAATGAAAGAAAAAATGAAGCTGGTTGAGATTGATGAATCGCTTCTGAAACGTGCGTTAAACGAAGGGTTCTCCGGCGGTGAAAAGAAACGCAACGAGATCTTCCAGATGGCAATGCTTGAACCCTCTTTAGCTATCCTTGACGAGACAGATTCAGGTCTGGATATTGATGCACTTCGTATTGTTGCAAATGGTGTTAACAAATTAAAGACTCCCAACAATGCAACAATCGTTGTTACGCACTACCAGCGTTTATTGGATTACATCGTTCCTGATTATGTACACGTGTTATATAAAGGACGTATCGTTAAATCCGGTACAAAAGAATTGGCATTAGAATTAGAGGAAAAAGGCTACGACTGGATCAAGGCTGAAGCAGATGCACAAACGGTTTAACAACCGACTTACACAATGACTACAGAATTAAAAGAATCGCTGATACAGCATTTTAATACGCTTGAAAAAACGCCATCATCTTCCCTGTTAGTAGATGTACGTAAAGAAGCGATCAGTGCTTTCCAGGAATTAGGTTTCCCTACTACAAAGCACGAAGAGTGGAAATACACAAACTTAAAAAATACGATTGCTAAAACATACGCAATTGAATCATCTGCAACCTTATCCGCAGACGAAATCAAATCGCTTACTGCTTTACCAATTGATTGCTATAAAGCTATTTTCATCAATGGGGTCTTCTCCCCTGCCTTGTCTGCTGTTGATGCAGCAGGTGTAACGATTGAACCTTTTCAATCAGGCAACCGGGAGTTAATCCAAAAGTATTTCGGCAAGAACCTTCCATACAATGACAGTATGGTTTCTTTAAATGTTGCGTTTGCTACAGCAGGAACATTGATTCATGTTAAAGCAAAACAACATATTGCTAAACCGATTGTTTGCTTTTATTTATCAGATGTGCGTACAGCAAATGTATTTGCACAGCCAAGTGTTTTGGTTGTTGTAGAGGATGGAGCATCAGCAACTTTGGTTGAGTTAAACCGCAGCCTGGGCTCGAATACTTCGTTTACAAATGCGTTCACGCATACAATTCTGAAAAAAGATGCCTATCTGGAACAATATAAAATCCAGAATGATCTTGATAACAGCAACTTCATTCACAATTCTCAAATTGTACATGAAGGAAAAAGTAATTCGTACACAACGACAATTACATTAAACGGTGGGCTGGTTCGCAATAACCTAAATATCACACTAGGTGCAGAACACTGCGAGTCATTCCTGAATGGTTTATACCTTGAAAAAGGAACGCAGCATGTAGATAATCATACGTTGGTTGATCATGCTATGCCGAACTGCTACAGCAATGAGTTGTACAAAGGTATTCTGGATGGAAAATCAACCGGTGTATTTAATGGCAAGATCTGGGTTCGTAAAGATGCTCAGAAAACAAATGCATTCCAATCGAATAAAAACATCCTGCTTTCAAAAGAAGCATCTGTTCATACCAAACCTCAATTGGAAATCTTTGCTGACGATGTTAAATGTTCACACGGAGCAACTACCGGTCAGCTTGATCCGGAAGCTATGTTCTACCTGCGCGCACGCGGCGTAGGCGAAGACAAAGCAAAAAAGATGCTGGTACATGCCATTGCCTTTGATGTATTGGACAAAGTAAAACACGACGAACTTCGTGCTTACTTAGAACAAGAGATAGAAGAAAGATTGAAATAGTACGGAGTGCTAAGTATAAAGTACAGAGTACAATTGTTCAAATAAAAATTCCGTTCAATGTATCTATTTGACATTTAACGGAATTTTTAGTTATTGATAAATGTTTACATAAGAACTGTCCGCCGCGGCAAAGCTTATTATTTACTCAGTACTTAGTACTCTGTACTCTGTACTACATACTTCATACTACAATGATTGACACCATCAATACAGACCTTTTAACCGCCGATGGAACGTTAAACATCGACCGTATCCGGGAAGACTTCCCGGTCCTGCATCAGGAGGTAAATGGTAAGCCTCTGGTGTATTTTGATAATGCTGCGACTACACAAAAACCTATACAAGTTGTTGAAGCCCTTACGGCTTATTATTTAAACGACAACGCCAACATTCACCGTGGTATTCATACGCTGGCCGAACGTGCAACAGCAGCTTTTGAAGCTACGCGTGACGCAGTTAAAACCTTCATCAATGCGAAAGAACGTGAAGAAATTATTTTCACGCGCGGCACAACCGAAGGCATCAACCTGGTGGCTTCAACCTGGGGGCTAGAGAATCTTAAGGCTGGTGATGAAATTGTTGTTTCAGCGATGTAACACCTTTCCAACATGGTTCCGTGGCACATGCTCGCACAACGCACCAAAGCGACTGTAAAAGTATTACCGATGAACGATGCGGGCGAATTACTTACCGAGACATTCGACTCCATCATTACATCAAAAACAAAAATACTGGCCTGCGTGCATGTTTCCAATACACTTGGCAGCATTAACCCGGTAAAACAACTGATTGCGAAAGCGCACGCGGTGGGTGCAGTTGCGCTTATTGATGGTGCTCAGGCCGTATCTCACTTAGACATTGACGTGCAGGATCTGGATGCAGATTTCTATGCATTCTCTGCACATAAATTATATGGTCCTACGGGTGTGGGTGTCTTATACGGCAAGCGTTCAATCCTTGAAGCAATGCCTCCATACCAGGGTGGCGGTGAAATGATCAGCGAAGTAACCTATGAGAGTTGCTCATATAATGAACTCCCTTACAAATTTGAAGCAGGTACACCCAATATTGCAGACGTTGTAGCTTTCAAAGCAGCTATCGACTATGTAAATTCTATTGGTAAATCAACCATCCGTGCTTACGAACATGAATTGCTTGATTATGCTGTTTCAAAATTAAAAGATATTGAAGGCATTCGTTTGATTGGTACAGCAAAAGATAAAGTGAGCGTACAATCGTTTGTCTTTTCGGATATACACCACCAGGATTTAGGAATTATTTTAGATAAAGCAGGCGTTGCCATTCGCACCGGCCACCATTGTACCCAACCGTTAATGGGCCGTTTGGGCGTTACGGGAACTTCCCGCGCTTCTTTTGCATTTTATAATACGAAAGAAGAGATTGATGTGTTCATTGCTGCCATTCACAAGGCAATAAAATTATTCAGATAAGAGATGGCAACAATTAATGAAATTCAGGACCAGATCATTGAAGATTTTGATCTGTTTGATGAATGGGATGAAAAATATGCATACATCATAGACCTTGGAAAAAAACTCCCGGGCTTAGATGCTAAATATAAAGTTGAAGAAAATATTATCAAGGGTTGTCAATCACTGGTATGGATGGTGAGCACTTACAAAGACGGCAAGGTATATTTTGAAGGCGAAAGTGATGCCATTATTGTAAAAGGTTTGGTCGCGTTGCTTTTAAAAGTACTGAGCGGACAGCCTGCAGAAGATATTGCAAAAAGTGAAATGTACTTCATCGATAAAATAGGGATGCAGCAACATTTATCCATGACGCGCTCAAACGGCCTGGCATCAATGGTAAAACAAATGAAAATGCATGCTTTGGCTTATCAGAACAAAACAGTTTAATTTATGAGTGAAATAGAAATAGATCAGACAGAATTAAAGAACAAAGTGATCGAGGCTATACAAACGGTATACGATCCGGAGATACCTGTCAATATATACGAATTGGGATTGATTTACGAGGTAAGTGTTTTCCCGGTCAATAATGTATTTATTCAAATGACATTAACATCTCCAAACTGTCCGGCTGCACAATCGATGCCTGCAGAAGTTGAAACAAAAACCAAAGCAATCGAAGGTGTAAATGAAGTAACTGTTGAGATTACATTCGACCCGGCCTGGAGCCAGGAAATGATGAGTGATGCAGCGAAACTGGAGTTAGGATTCATGTAGCTTTTAGCTGAAGGCTTAAAGCTAAACGCTTAAGGCTTTTCGTTTCTTAATTCTATTCCCCTATTCATTAATAGAATTTAACATAAGTAAGACAAATAAATAATCGTAAGAACAAGCTTTGGGCTTTTAGCCTTAAGCATTAAGCATAGAAAACATATGTATCCAGAACAATTAGTAGCCCCAATGAAAGCGGAACTTGCCAATGCAGGTTTCAGCGAGTTAACAACACCTGAAGCAGTTGATGCATTTATGAAAAAACCTGGCACTTCCCTGCTTGTATTCAACTCTGTATGTGGCTGCGCAGCAGGTACTGCAAGACCTGGTGTTAGAAAAGCAATTGATCATAATAAAATACCTGCAAACTTAGGAACCGTATTTGCAGGAGTTGACAAGGAAGCTGTGAACAAGGCTCGTGAATATACACTGCCTTATCCACCATCTTCACCATCTATTGCGGTGTTTAAAGATGGTAATCTTGTTCATTTCGTAGAACGTCATCACATTGAAGGCCGCTCAGCAGACATGATTGCAACACACCTTAAAATGGTATTTGACGAATTATAAGACCTGGTCAGAATCAACTCACAATAAACGAATGAACCGCATAAAAGCGGTTCATTCGTTTATAAATAGATTTTGAATATATTCATGATATACCTGTTTTTATATCACTTAGCATTTTTAATTCTTAAATATTAAAAACATTTTAAGATGGCTATACGGATTAATTTTAAAGACTATAATATATATTCAAAAAAAATATATAACACCACGCTTATAATCTATATTGCTATTGTAGCAGCAACTATGGTTGCTGAATATTTTCTTGATCTTGCAACAACATCATTAATAATCCTTACCCCTTATTTCATTTCAGGATTATTATTAACAGGATTATCAATAAAATATCCTAAGTCGAAAATAATCGGCTGGATTCTTATTTTTTTATTGTTGTCTATGTTGGAAAATCATTTCATTGTTAATCCCAAAACCTTTCACATCATTTCATTCTGGCTGATTTTTATACCAATTATAACACTTCTGGTATTAGGTATAAGACAGGCTCTAATCATATTACTTCTTGTATTCAGCATTCATGCTACCAACTTTGTGTACCTGTCATCAATAACCGGCGAAGCTTACGACCTATCTATAAAAATCAAACCGCTATTTGTAAGCAGTTCTATCTTTATCATAGGGAATGTTTTCTTTGCCCTGCTGCTCTACAAGTTACTGGGCAATGCATATGTAGAAATGAGCGAAAAAAAATCTGCGCTTAATGCTAAAAATGAAATACTGCTGAATTATCACAAAGAAATTTTATCCATCAATAAAATTCCCGTCGAATCTGATATCAATAAACAGTTTGAGTATATATGTAAAAAGGCGGCACAGATACTGAATATAACAAGGGTAAGTATATGGCTTTATAAAGACTGTAACCAAACACTTGTAAACACGCATCAATTTTTTAATCAGACAGATGCATTTAAAACAATGCCGCAGGAATTGTCAGTAAATGAATACCCGGCATATTTTAACTATTTAAAGGATTTCAATATCATTCTTGCACCAAATGTAAAAGAGCATGCTGCAACAAAAGATTTAACTGATACATACTTAAATCCTCTTCACATTTCATCTTTGCTGGACTGCTCTATTATTGTTGATGGCATTTCAATAGGTATTATCTGCTGTGAAAATCAATACGAAACAAAAGAGTTTAACATAGAAGATGCTTTATTTATTCAGTCTTTATCCGATTATATTGCGATCAGCTATAAGAATGAACGCATAAAAATATTATTAAATGAAATTCAGGAAAAAAATATTGAGCTGGTAAACA
>NZ_JBQCDF010000323.1:0-5117 GCF_051961495.1 Cytophaga sp.
TGTAACGATGACAAGCAATGCAACTTGTCCGTCGACTCCAACAGCAACAAGTGCTGCGGTAGTGATTACCGTAAACGCGACAGTGACACCATCGGTAACGGCTAGCTCTTCGGCAACCACGATCTGTGCAGGTACAAGTATAACGATAACAGGCACTCCTTCAAATGGCGATAGTACTCCTGCGTACCAATGGAAAAAAGGCGGTATTGCTATCTCCGGTGCTACCAATGCAACCTATACGACAACAACAGCTGCAAATAATGATAGCTATACTGTAACGATGACAAGCAATGCAACCTGTACAACGACAGCTTCCGCAACAAGTCCTGCTGTAGTAATTACTGTAAGTTCTTCTGTAACACCTACCATTGCTATTGATGTTGCTCCAAGTACTACTATTTATGAAGGCCAGACACTTACTTTCTCAGCGACTTATACAAACGGCGGCACAGCTCCTGCATTCCAATGGAAGAAAAGCGGCACGGCAATATCAGGCGCAACGAATACATCATACACTACAGCTGCGGCAGCAAACAACGATAGTTATACGGTGACAATGACTTCAAACTCAAGCTGTGCCAGTGTTTCACAGGTTACTTCGAATGCTGTTGCGATAACGGTCAATCCGAACCCTCCGTTTGATAGCAATGTATCCGGGCCTGCTTCCGTAACAAGCAACCAGACTGGCGTAACTTATTCAGTGACTGACCAGCCTGGCATGACATATACATGGTCTGTTCCGGCAGGCGCAACCATTGTGAGCGGACAAGGTACAAACTCTATCGTTGTTGATTTCGGTTCATCCAGCGGTAATGTTACGTTAGTGGAAACAAATCCAGCCGGACAAACGTCAACGATTACATTAGCTGTAACCGTTAGCACTGCTACAGCCGTACTCGTTTCATCTGCAGAATCTGCTGTTAAAGTTTACCCCGTTCCTTGTGCTGAAAGAATAACAATCGATTTACATGAATCGGTAACGGCAGCATTATCTTATACAATTGTTGATGCACAGGGCAACATTGTACTGATGAATACCATCAGTTATTCAGGTACACCAATAACCATTGAAATGCCTTTCGCACAGGGAATGTATGAATTGATCATAACATGGAATGAGCATAGAGCCATTCAAAAAATAATAAAGCAATAGTTAGTAATAGTTCAGGTTGAGGTTAAGTATAAAAGGTACGTGTGATATTCATCATGCGTGCCTTTTATTTTTTAATGTCTTCTCCCACGCATTTAAAAAATGATGCAGGAATCCGGTACAGCGGGATTATTCTCAACCACACAGATCCGGTTTACAGGTGTCGCATCAAATTGCTCAACCGGCACACCGGAAATTTCCATGACTGTTTTGAAATCCTTTTGAAAAAGAAGTCCATATTCCACTACCAGTTTTGCAAAATCAACCGGATTCATTTTAATCTTATATAAATCTGTTATGTTTAACTTTTCAATATGCGCAACAATAGCTGCATAGTTAACATCACCGATATACCGAGGTCCTGTTTTCATTACAGAAATTTCAATTTATTTTATACTAAGAACTGCAAGACAGCATCGAACAACCTGCCTTTTGCCTGGCCCAGTCGGGGCGCTTTGCAAAGTATTCATCTGCCTCCCGGGAATACGGATTCTGAATATACTTCTCCAGTTTTTTCAACATACCATCATCCCCTTTTTCAAGCTTTGAAATGGCTTCATGCAATATATAATTTCTTAATACGAAGCGTGGATTAGCGGCACGCATTGTATTTACAGATACTTCACGTGTACAGCTGTTTGCCTTGATGCGATTGTTATATGCCAGCATAACCGCATACAGATGATCTGTATCGGGAGCCGTATAGAATGATGCTTCAAAGAAATGATTCACATCTTCTGCGGACCCTATATTTTCAGGTAGTTCAATCAATAGCTGATAAAAAATTGTCATATCCGGCTTGATGGCACGCAGCATCTCTTCAAACGAATCAATCAGCGGACGATCCTCATCCCGCAACTGATCGAAGCCCAGCTTCTTTGCCATCATGGTATAATACTTCTGCTCATACAGGTCCTGATATTCCTTCAGCACAGCAACAAGCTTATCCGTTCCGTGTACTAAAAAAGCCAGCGCGTTTGCCAGCTTTCCTAAATTCCAGTAAGCCACTGCAGCCTGATTACCGAAGGCATATCTTCTTCCAGGAAGATCGGTGGTGTTTGGCGTGAAGCGTTCTTCGTATTCATCTAGAAAAGAATAAGGCCCGTAATCAATGGTCAATCCAAGGATCGACATGTTATCGGTATTCATTACTCCATGTACAAAACCAACCCGCAGCCATTCAACAATCATGTTTGCTGTTTTTTCTGCTATCGCACGAAACAATTGTACTACCCGGTCTTCGCCTGTAATTTCAGGGTAATACCGTTCAATAACCCAGTCACACAATTGCTGACTCAGCGACAGATAATTTCTTTCAGCCAGTATTTCAAAATTTCCAAAGCGTATAAATGAAGGCGCAACGCGTAAAACAACAGCGCCCGGTTCATATTCAGGGTGGCCGTTGTAAAACATATCACGCAGTACCGGATCACCTGTAGCAACAAGGCTTAGCGCCCGTGTAGTAGGCACACCCAGATGATGCATGGCCTCGCTCATTAAATATTCCCGGAGCGAAGAACGTAATACAGCTCTTCCGTCTGAGTTTCTCGAATACGGTGTCGGCCCGGCTCCCTTCAGCTGCAGTTCATAATCAACACCATCTTTGCCACTGCAGAAACCCAACGAGATTGCCCGGCCGTCGCCCAGCTGTCCGGCCCAATTGCCGAACTGGTGACCTGCGTAACAGGAAGCATACGGTTTCATCTGTGGATTGATTGCATTACCACCCAAAATAGATACATCCAGTTCATCGGGTTGATCAAGTCCAAGGTTGAAGGCCACCGCATCCGACCAGGCAAGCAAAGTTGGCTTGGCCACCGGTGTAGGCATCACCTGACAATACAACACGCCGGGAGTCTGCCGCGTTGTGCGGTCCATAGAGGTATCACCGGGGAAAGTATCGGTAAATTCGTTGGTAATGGATCTGGAATGTAAATGTTCCATGTAGTTGATTTAATCAGATGGAATTACAAAGCTAGCAAAATTCATAAAAAGAAAAGCCATGCAGTGATGCATGGCTTTTCTTTCAGAGTAAGCTTTTGGCTTATTGCTTAATTATTTTTCTGGTTTCTACAATTCCCTTCTGTTCCACACGTACCAGATAGATACCTGACAAGAGTTCATTACCCAACCGGGTTTCCGTATCATAGGCCCCCTGAAGCATTAATTGTCCGCTGGCACTGTAAATGCTAACATCAAATACACCCTCGTCAACAGAGACGTTAAAATCATTGATACCCGGATTCGGGTAGATCATTAAACCGGCAATGATACCACTTTTCACGCTTGTTGTTGTACCACATTCAGACACATCGGTTTTGGGTATGATACCCGTTGTACCACCTGAGCAAATATTACATACATCCAATTTTGCAGAACCATTAATTATGCCGGCACAATCTGTACAGGTTCCTTCCTGTCTGCCACAGCCGCAATCGCCAGGCGATGTTTTAGCTGCATCTGCCGGACATTGATCTCCTACTGCGGCTACATATCCTGCTGGCTGCGTACAGGCATACATCATCACTGCAACATCCCCCACGCCATCACCGTCAGCATCCTGATACCACAGAGTAGCCTCCCCGACAAGACTATTCAATGGCTGACAATCCATAGAATCCGACACCCCGTCGTTATCATCATCGGTATCAATACAATCTGCATCTCCGTCTGAATCCGTATCCGTTTCTGCATTTCCGCAACCACAATCACCCGGCACAATTTTATTCGCATCTGTCAGGCACTGATCTCCGGCCTGATCCACATAACCTATAGGCTTCGTGCAAGCAATCATTGTTACAGCCGCATTACCAAAACCGTCGCCGTCAACATCTTCATACCAGGTTGGACCTGTAGAAATGGTGACCGTTGTAGCGGAAGAAGTCGCTTTACAGTTATTTGCGTTTGTTACCTCAACCGTATAAGAACCGGCTGTGGTTGCTGTATAGGATTGTGTCGTTGCTACCTGTGTAGTGCCGTTGAACCATTTGTATGAAGAACCGGCGCTTGAAGTTAACACCACACTGCCTCCCGTGCAGAATGTTGTTGTGGTTGCTGCCGTGATCGTTGCTGCAGGAAGTGCATTTACCGTTACCGTTGTTGCTGCGGAAGTCGCTTTACAGTTATTCGCATTTGTTACTTCAACCGTATAAGAACCGGCTGTGGTTGCTGTATAGGATTGTGTCGTCGCTACCTGTGTAGTGCCGTTGAACCATTTGTATGAAGAACCGGCGCTCGAAGTTAACACCACACTGCCTCCCGTGCAGAATGTTGTCGCAGTTGTTGCCGTGATCGTTGCCGCAGGCAGTGCATTTACCGTTACCGTTGTTGCTGCGGAAGTCGCTTTACAATTATTCGCGTTTGTTACCTCAACCGTGTAAGAACCGGCCGTGGCTGCTGTATAGGATTGTGTCGTTGCTACTTGTGTAGTGCCGTTGAACCATTTGTATGAAGAACCGGCGCTCGAAGTTAACACCACACTGCCACCCGTGCAGAATGTTGTTGTGGTTGCTGCCGTGATCGTTGCGGCCGGCAGTGCATTTACCGTTACCGTTGTAGCGGAAGAAGTCGCTTTACAGTTATTCGCGTTTGTCACTTCAACCGTATAAGAACCGGCCGTGGCTGCTGTATAGGATTGTGTCGTTGCTACCTGTGTAGTGCCGTTGAACCATTTGTATGAAGAACCGGCGCTTGAAGTTAATACCACGCTACCGCCCGTGCAGAATGTTGTCGCAGTTGCTGCCGTGATCGTTGCGGCTGGCAGTGCATTTACCGTTACCGTTGTAGCGGAAGAAGTCGCTTTACAGTTATTCGCGTTTGTTACTTCAACCGTATAAGAACCGGCTGTGGTTGCTGTATAGGATTGTGTCGCTGCTACCTGTGTAGTGCCGTTGAACCATTTGTATGAAGAACCGGCGCTCGAAGTTAACACCACACTGCCACCCGTGCAGAATGTTGTTGTGGTTGC
>NZ_JBQCDF010000324.1:0-13686 GCF_051961495.1 Cytophaga sp.
GTATTGTATTCACTTACCTCCCTGTATCTGATCTGGGCATTTTATGCTGAAGGAAAAAAGAAAAGCGGCAGCGGCATGTTGAATTCTTTCTCGCTGATCTTTACCGGAACGCTGATCGCTATCCAGGTAATGTCTGTTACCGTAGACCTTTCCGGGGTTGAATATGTCTTGCTTTCTGTTGCCTTTGCAGGAATCTCACTTTCCCTGCTGTTCATGAACGACTTGTTAAAAGATTAAGGATTGTACGTTCGTGCTGAATAAAAAACACATCCAGGAAACATTGGTATTGGCTGGTCCGGTGGCATTGAGCCAGCTGGGGCATATCTCTGTGGGCGTTGTTGATACGCTGATGGCCGGACAGATCGATAAAGATGCACTTGCTGCTGCAACCGTTGCATTGAGTGTCTTTTATCCGTTGTTCATGCTGTACATCGGTTTCAGCTATGGCTTTACACCACTGATTTCCCAGGCGCATGGCGAAAACGATGATGTTAAGATCACGCGTATTCTGAAGCATGCATTGGTGTTGAATATTGTCATCGGATTATTCTTAACAGCATTCCTCTGCGCCTGTATTTATGTAATTCCTTATTTAAATCAGCCGGCGCATATTGTAAAACCGGCCATTGAGTTCTTCGCTATTATTGCGTTGTCACTGGTGCCGGTGATCGTATTCCAGGTCTTCAAACAATTCATTGAAGGTTTAGGCAATACCAGACAGGCCATGGTTGTCAGCATTCTGGGAAACCTGGTAAACATTATACTGATTGTATTGCTGGTGTATGGCTGGTACGGTCTGCCTGAATTGGGACTGAACGGCATTGCCTATGCAACGCTTATAGCGCGCTTGTTCATGGCGGTAACCATGCTCTTCTATTTTCTCTTTACGAAAGACTATGCGCATTACCGCAGCCTTTACAAGCAAATAAAAGTAGAGTGGGTACATCTTGCTGAGGTTTTTAAGAAAAGTTATCCCGTAGGGTTACAGATGTCGTTTGAAGCAAGTGCCTTCAGTCTGGCCGCTATTTTTGTAGGCACCTTTGGTACGGCTCAGCTTTCCGCGCACCAGATCGCATTGAACCTGGCCTCGGTTACATACATGATTGCTACCGGTGTAGCAGCTGCAGCAACGGTGCGCGTAGGGTTTGAATACGGCCGGAGAGAAAAGACAGAACTTCAGCTTGCGGGCCGGACGGCAGTGGTTCTTGCTGTTGCATTCATGAGTACAACGGCCTTGATGTTTGCTTTGCTGCATAAGGTATTGCCATCGTTTTATACCAGCGATGCAGAAGTGATCCATATCGCTGGTCTGCTGTTATGGATGGTTGCATTCTTCCAGTTATCCGATGGGGTGCAGGTAGTGAGCATGGGTTCGCTGCGCGGCATGGGCGATGTGGTAATTCCATCCACTGTGGCGTTTACAGCATACTGGGTGCTGGGCCTGCCCTTGGGTTGGTTCCTGGCATTTGTTGCAGGCTGGGAAGTGTATGGCATCTGGGTGGGTTTAACCGTTGGACTTGTATTTGCTTCGATCGTATTGCTGGTACGTTTTTTACGGAAGTCGAAGCAGGTGGTTTTTGAAGAGGAAGAAGGCTTAATGCCTAACGCGTAAGGCTAAATTCCAAATAACAAAAAACAATTCGCCGCGGCGAACCAAACGGGTATAGTTTCGATATTAAAAATGAATATATCTGTACCTTAAAGGTGTTATAAATATGAAAAAGAAAACCATTGTTATTTTCATTATTGTTATTCAGTTTTTAGTGATTGTTTTCCTTTCTGTATTTGCCATGCTGAAAATGGTGGAAGGAGATAAGCAGATGGAGTTGGCACAAAAATCTTATAAGGAAGCTCAGAACCAGGCTGTTTTACTACAGCAAAAAATACAGCAATTAAGAGAATGCCAGGGAAAAGAAATTAAATAATTCATTTTTATATAAAGGATCAACAGGCTATTCTTTTTGCCTCTTCATATATTCATGACAGGGTAGCGCCTGTGCTTTTTTATATGGGACAGCTATTTTTAATTCGGCGAAAGCCGCATCTTTTTCCTCGCCACACACATCAATGTTAACGCACTTTCGGCAGCCAATGGATTCCGGCCCGAAAGGATGTTGCCAACAATGTACTGCAGCGAAGCTTTTCCCATTTTCCCTTTAAAGATAGATTTGCCTTCTGTATGGTTATGTGGAAATACAGCAACATCAAATCCGCAGGCATATAACACATCAAAAAATAAATCCGTTGTTACACCATCTCCGGGTTTATGATGGATCTCACTTTTGAGAGCCCATTCCTGTTGCGCCTGTTCTTTATGAAAACTATGTCCAATCCATTTATAAATATACAATCTCAGGTTCCATAATAGTTTTGCCAGACCTTTATAGTTCCATGCGCTGTATTGAGGATCATGATCTGTTATCAGAATTCCGCCAGGTTTAACCAATCGTGCAGCTTCCTTTAAGACAGATTTCATATTTTCACAGTGATGTAATGCGGCATTTAAGACTACCATATCTGCAAACCCGGATATGAAAGGGAGTTTATGCGCATCTGCCAATACAGGAATATAACCTTGTTCAGCTGCCAGCTTAAGTGAAGTCGGCGCAACATCCACCCCAATCAGTATTTCAGGATTTCCCTGTAACGTAGCGTGAATATTACCCGGGCCGCAGCCAATATCCACTACAATTTTATCTGTCCATGTGCCTGAGGCTTGTTGCCAGCGGTCTTTGAAGCAAATATCTCTATGGCAATAATCCAGATATTCTTTGGCCCATTCCGGATGATTGAAGTAATATGCATTGGATTTAATGGCATCGCTTTCTTCAAACTGAAATTCCAGGTAGCCCTTCTCTGTTGTATAAGGAGCCGAAGGCTGAATAAAATCATATATCGTTTTCATAGGGGGTAAAAATTGGTGTATATATAATATAAGAAAAAACATTGCCGTTATGAAACGATACTTATCAAGATTGAATTGGAGACCACCATTTTTTGACATATGAAAAATAATTGTAGTTCGATCTTATAATTATTAAAAAGAACGATTGGATTATGTAACAGATTCTGATACATTTTTTTAAATATTGTTTGACACACTTAAACGTATGTATTATGAAAAATAACCTGAGCTATGATTTTTCTGTAGATAAGAAAAATAATGTCATTATTATTAAACGAGAATTCGCTGCCGACCAGCAATTGGTTTGGGATGCATTTACAAAAAGAGAAATCCTTGACCAATGGTGGGCGCCTAAACCCTGGCAGGCTAAAACAAAGTCGATGGATTTGAAAACCGGCGGCCATTGGCTGTATGCCATGGTCGGTCCGAATGGTGAAGAACATTGGTCGCGTACCAGCTATACTGAAGTGCAGCCACCGAAGCGGTTTGCCGGAGATGATGGTTTTACGGATTCAGAAGGAAACATCAACAAAGATATGCCTCAATCGAAGTGGGATGTAACGTTTACCGGACAAGAGGAGCGTACACTTGTTGAGTTTCATATTTCGTATCCTGATACCCGGCAATTAGAAGATACGATTAAAATGGGCTTTAAAGAAGGCATTACTATGACCATGAATTCATTGGATGAATTACTTCCTACTTTGCAGCAGAAAAAAGTATCGTATTGATTGATGTAAGAAATGTATCAAGAGAAGGCTTATTAACAATAATAAGCCTTCTCTTTGTGTTTTCAGGAATTCATGTAACAATAAGTCAAAAACCGCTTCGTTTTTATTACGTTAAATATGTTAGGCTTTTTATAAAGAATAACCTGATGAAACGAATACACTTTCTTCTCGCAGCAATCATTCTTCTGACAGGATCTCTGGCAGCATTCACCATGCATAAAAACCAGGAGCAGGAGTTTATATCTTACACCGTTGATCCTGCTAAGCAGGATTTAAAGTTGTATTGGAAAAATGACCAGGGCAACATTTTAAAAAGTATTCAGAACCTGAAAACGTTTGTTGAAAGCAAGGACTCTGCACTTATTTTTGCTATGAATGCAGGCATGTATAAAGAAGACAATACACCACTGGGACTTTTTATTCAGCATTCAAAAACACTTGTGCCTGTTAATAATGCTGCCGGTCACGGAAATTTTTACTTAAAACCGAATGGAATCTTTTACATTACAACAGATCGCAAGGCGCTTGTTTGTAAAACAGAAAACTTCACAAATACCGGCAATGTTGCATTTGCAACACAGTCGGGGCCAATGCTGCTGATTGACGGGCAGATTCATCCGGCATTTGTAAAAGGCTCTACCAACCTGAACTTCAGGAATGGTGTAGGTATCCTGCCCAATGGCAAAGCGCTTTTTGCGATGTCAACCAGGGAAATAAATTTTTATGATTTTGCCGCTTATTTTCAAAAATCGGGTTGTACAAATGCCTTATATCTCGATGGCTTTGTATCACGCACATATCTGCCTGAAAAACGCTGGATTCAAACAGACGGCAATTTTGGTGCAATGATTGGCGTGACAGAAAAAATGAAGAAGCAGTGATCCGTTTCGCGATTTTTATTTAGCACTTCTCACAAGTTGCACGTCAGCAACGGTTACGGCAGGAGCCTTGTTGCCAAAGTTTGATCGCACGTAAGTTAAAACATGAGCAATTTCCTGGTCTGTTAAGAATGCATGCGAAGGCATGGGATTCCGGTATGTTTGTCCGTTTATAGTTAATGGTGTGTTCAGACCTTTCAACAGCACGTTGATCAATCGTGTTTTATCACCCAATACCCATTCTGTTTTTACAAGAGGAGGATTGAGGCCTGGTACACCGTAGCCATCGGCCTGGTGGCAGGTTAAGCAATAAGTGTCGTAGATCACTTTGCCCGGATGCGTGCCAGCATCCTTTTTCAAAGTAACGGTTTCCGCATTCAGACTTTGCAGGCAGATGACACACACCGGACAAAGGATAAGCAGCGCAATTATTTTTTTCATAATTTATTTTGAATGATATATCCGGTAGATAGTTCCCGCAACAGAATCTGAAATGTAAAGTGAGCCATCCGGACCTTCAGCCAAACCCATTGGTCTGTGTTTAGCGTCGTTCGGACTTGCTATTTCTTTGCCGCCTGCAAACCCTTCTGCAAAAACCTCCCAGGTGCCTGTTGGCTTACCATCTTTCATTGGTACAAAGGCAACAAAGTAGCCGCCTTGCTTTAGCGGCGCGCGGTTCCATGAGCCATGGAAAGCAATGAAAACGCCATTCTTATATCTTTCAGGAAACATGTTGCCATGGTAGAAAAGTAAATCATTCGGAGCCCAGTGTCCGGGGAACGCCATGATCGGCTTTTGTGTGGTATCGCATCTGCCGGTTATTTGTCCATTGCCGCCATATTCAGGGGATAATAATTTTTTGTTTTGCAGATGATCGAAATAGCAGTAAGGCCAGCCGTAATCGCCACCTTTGGTGATAAGAAATAGTTCTTCCGAAGGGAGTTCAGCATTTTGCTCATTGGTATAAAATTCTGGATATAACGTATTCAATTGGTCGCGTCCATGGGGCAAGGCATATAAGTGTTTGCTTGTCACGTCCCAGTCCATCGCTACACAATTGCGCAGACCGGAGGCGTAGCGTATACCATCAGATTGTTTTTGATTTAATTTGTCTGCATCAAACTGCCAGATCCCGCCGTAATTTTCCAGCAGCGGACAAGGATCCATACCTTTTGATCCTTTCGTACGGTCAGCTTCCTGACAAGCATTGGAAGGTGCGCCGATATTCACATACAGCTTTCCGTTTTCATCAATTACAATGTTTTTTGAACCGTGCTGCGGATTGAAGGGCAGGCCATTCACAATGGTATCTGATTTCTTTTCATCAATTCCATTGGCAGTAAGTGTGTATCTGAATACAACAGAATCGGAAGATGCATATACATAGTTTTTATAAAGGGCTATTCCTGTACCGGTGAAATCACCATAAGATTTTATTACATCTGCTTTGCCATCTCCGGTTGTATCCTTTACCAATACGATCCCTTTGCCCTCAATATTCAGCTCATTCATTCGAACATAAATGGTGCCCTGCTTATCTACAGCAATATGACGGGCGCGCCCAAGTGAAGGAACAACAGTTACTACGTTGAAACCCTTCTGAACAACAATACTTTTTTTAGCATCAGGTATTAGTGTTTGCGCCTGACTTTGAAGACTTATGAAAAGGGTTAAGACGAATAATTTGAGCAGGTATGGTATACGCATACGATTTATGTGTAGTGTTTGAACTATTGAAGATACTAATTTCCTGAAAATAAAACCTAAACATGTCAGTCTTACTATTCTGTATTGGATAATAATTGTTTTATCCTTGAATTTCATACGATAAGATTTCTTATTTTTGAGATATGCAGAAGCCGATCATCCGTATTCTATTTTTTTCAATTCTGTTTTTGTATTGCAGATCAATAGCACTTGCGCAGATTGATACAACCCTTTTTCATGAAGACAGTCTTATTGTATTTCATAGCTTCAGTTTAAAACAATCACCGGCATCAGTCGATTCAATAAAGCCAACAGAACATCAGCCATCTTTTACATTGCTTCCGGGATTGAATACACTGCCAGGTGTACGCATGGAAGAGCGTTCGCCTGGCAGCTACCGCTTATCAATCCGTGGTAGTTTGTTACGCAGCCCGTTTGGCGTAAGAAATGTGAAAGTGTACTTCGATGATTTTCTTTTGACAGATGCCGGAGGTAATACTTACTTAAACTCTTTGGATGCCGCTGCGATCAGCAGCATGGAAATCTGGAAAGGTCCTTACGGAAGTTTGTATGGTGCCAATACGGGCGGAGTGGCACGCTTGCGTTCGTATGAACAGAATGATACCAGCCAGTTGAAAGTGTCAGCTACCGGCGGTTCTTATGGATTGTTTCATCAAAACATTCATCTGCAGCAGAAATGGAAGAAACAATATTTGACTATCAACCAGGCATACCAGCGCTCAGATGGCTATAGAGCGCAGAGTGCCCTGAAACGCCAGTTTTACCAGGCTTCGTATTATGCTGATTATCATAAAAACAAACGCATTAAAGCGCTGGCCTTTTATTCAGATCTGAATTACCTGACACCCGGCGGATTAACATTGCAAGAGTATCTGTCAAATCCGGCAGCTGCACGGCCTGCGAGCGGAGCGATGCCCGGTGCTGAACAGCAGCAGGCGCGAATTGCAAATCGTACCTTATACGGAGGTATTGGACATGAAGCACGTTTAGGGAAATATTTCCGCCATGTGATCACTGTTTTTACGACAAAGACTGATCTGGAAAATCCCGCAATCACCAATTATGAAATCCGGAAGGAATCTACTTATGGCACACGTACCTATCTGGAAGCTTCGGTTAACACCAATCACAGGTTTTTATGGAACTGGAACGCGGGAGTAGAATGGCAGAAAACAACATCCGCTATTTCGAATTACAGGAACGATGCGGGAACAAAAGATACATTGCTTGCTGATACGGATTTACATGCGCGGCAGTATTTCATGTTTACACAATTTTCCGCAACAATTTTCAGCCGTATTATGGTCGAAGCAGGACTGAGTCTGAACCAATATAAATACAGGTATCGTTCTCCGCAGCTGCAGCAAGGCTGGACCGACCAGTCATTTGCATATCAGTTGATGCCGCGTATTGCTGTTTCGTATAAACTGCGTGAGCAGCTTTTATGGCGTGCTTCAGTAAGCAAAGGTTATTCTCCGCCAACCATTGCAGAGGTGCGGCCAAACGACAATATTGTGCATACAGATTTACAACCGGAGTATGGCTGGAATTACGAAACAGGATTGCGTTTTGAGAACAAGCGTCTGCGGGCCGATGCAGCCGTATTTTATTATGCGCTGCAGCAGGCAATCGTTAGCCGTACAGATATAAACAACAACCAGTATTTCGTGAATGCCGGCGGTACCAGCCAGCCCGGACTTGAAACGCAGTTGACCTACCAGTTGCTTCTACGCAGGAGTCATGGTCTGGTGCGGGCAGTTGAATGTAAAAATAGTATAACCTGGTATGTATTTTCGTTCACAGATTACAGCATGGGGCAGGCAAATTATTCCGGCAACCGTTTAACCGGTGTGCCGCGCACAGTTGTTGTAAGCAGTTTGTTCATGCGTTTTGCGAAAGGTGTCTACTGGTATATGCAATACAATTACACCGGTAAAATTCCTTTGAATGATGCGAATACAGCTTATGCGGATGCGTATCATCTGCTGCAATCAAAACTGGGAATAGATATGACTTTTAAAAATATGCTGCTGGGTATATTTGCCGGAGCAGACAATCTGCTGAACCGGCAATACAGCCTGGGAGACGACCTGAATGCTTTTGGGGGGCGCTATTACAATGCAGCTCCTCTACGGAATTATTATGCCGGAATGACTTTTATGTTTTAAAAATTTTTCCTGGATGAATCTTAATATAATATTTTGGAGGAGACAATGTATTGTATAGATATTCAAGGGGTAAAACATACTCCTCAGCAAGGGTTGATATAATGGATTGAATTTTTAAATCGTCAGCTATAAATTCTGCAACGAATCATCTGAATGATGTAACAAAAAAAATGCAGGTCTCTATAATTTAAGGCTGTATTTATTAAGCAGCAGAAATTATGAAGTTATTTAATGTAATCGCATTTTCAGGAAGTTTGCGAAAAGAATCGTATACAACAAAACTGGTAAAAGCATTTCAGAAATATGCACCGGCTTCGATAGCACTGAACATGATTGATATATCAGATCTTCCATTTATCAATCAGGATCTGGAAGCGGACCTGCCGCAATCTGTAAAGGATTTACATGAAGCCATACGTAAGGCCGATGCGGTGCTATTCGCCACACCTGAATACAATCGATCTTATTCACCGGTAGTTAAAAACGCCATCGACTGGGGCTCCCGGCCGCAGGGTAATAATTTATGGGATGGAAAACCCGCCGCGGTTATTGGTTGTTCGCCTTATAGTCTTGGTGGTTTCGGAGCCGTAAATCATCTGCGCCAGGTAATGATGTATGTAAATCTTGCTCCCATGCAGCAGCCGGAATTTTATCTCAGCGGCGCGGCAGAGGTATTAGGAGAAGGTGGTGAAGTATCTGATGAAGAAACTAAAAAACATATTGCGGAGTTTTGGAAAGCATTTGATATCTGGATCAAGAAGAATAAATATGCGCATGCAGAAAGTTAAGGCACGTTTGTTCACCATGGTCTGTGTGTCACAGACCATAGTGAAGAAGGTAGAAAAAAAGATTTACTAACCCGGTTTATCAGTCAATAGAAATTACAAATTTCTGTTATCTGGGTTCGCGATTGCAAATCGCGAACAGCTGGTAAGCTTACATTTCAACCTTAATACAAAACATGAAACTATGAAAACACAGATCACAACCAGAGACATCGTACTTGAATTCATTCATGCATTGAATGCAGAAGATTTCAAAACAGCGAAACAATGGCTCAATGACACATTTACTTTTGCCGGCCCCATGGGCGTACGTGCAGGTGCAGATGTGTATATGACTGATATGGAAAAAATGAAATTAAAATATACGGTTGAACAAACCTTTGAAGAAGGCAATGATGTATGCGTTATTTATGCGATTGATATGGGGGGTAAAACCATAACCGCATCCGGGTTATATCATCTTGAAAATAGTAAGCTGAGTTCGTTACGTGTGTTCTTTGATCCCCGGCCGCTCTTGTAAAATTGTGCTGCTGCTGTTTTTTTAATCGGAAGGAATTATCCTGAATGCTGCCGTTGCTTAGACAGGTAATCCGGATGAATGTGTTTATAATTGCCCAACTGCCTCATTTTTAATTCATTTCGTGACCGCCTTCCAGAGTTCATTATTACCTATAAAATGCTTAATTTTGAGGTTCTATAATCATACGAAAGACATGCAATTGAGTGAACAAGAACTGGTGCGCCGCCAGGAACGCGAAGAGTTAATGAAAATGGGTATAGAACCATACCCGGCTGAACTTTTCCCTGTAAATGTTTCAACAAAAGATATTCATCAGAATTACGAAAAGACAAAGACGGATTATAAAGACATTTCCATTGCCGGCCGTGTGATGAGCCGCCGCATCATGGGTAATGCTTCGTTCGTTGAAATCCAGGATTCAAGCGGAAGGATTCAGGCATACTTCAGAAGAGATGACCTTTGTCCGGATGAAGATAAAACTCAATACAACACTGTATTCAAGAAGCTGGTAGGTATCGGCGATATCATCGGTATTCATGGTTATGTGTTCACGACACAGACAGGTGAGATCACCATTCATGTTACTTCCTTTAAGATTTTAACAAAAGCGCTGCGTCCGCTGCCAATGCCTAAAGAAGCAGTAGACGAGAACGGCGAGAAAAAAATATTTGATGCGTTCACCGATCCGGAGCAGCGTTACCGCATGCGCTATGTCGATCTGATCGTGAATCCGCATGTGCGTGATGCATTCATCAAACGTACGCGCCTGGTAAATACCATGCGTGATTACCTGAACAACAAAGGTTACCTGGAAGTGGAGACACCGATCCTGCAGCCTTTGTACGGCGGTGCTGCCGCACGTCCGTTCAAGACACACCACAATACCCTGGACATGCCGTTGTATCTGCGTATTGCAAATGAGCTTTACCTGAAACGTCTGATCGTAGGCGGTTTTGATGGTGTGTACGAATTCTCCAAAGATTTCCGCAACGAAGGGATGTCGCGTTTCCATAACCCGGAGTTTACGCAGGTAGAGTTGTATGTAGCATACAAAGATTACTACTGGATGATGAACCTGGTGGAAGAGATGGTTGAGAAAGTTGCGATCGCATTGCACGGAACAACAGAAGTGCAGGTAGGACAACATGTGATCAGCTTCCAGCGTCCGTGGAAACGTTTCACGATGTTTGAAGCGATCGAACATTATACAGGTATTGATATCAGTAAAATGGGTGAAGTGCAGTTGCGCGCTACCTGTAAATCATTGAACATTGAAGTAGATGATTCCATGGGTTCAGGTAAGCTGATCGATGAGATCTTCGGCGCGAAGTGCGAGCCTTTATTGATCCAGCCGACATTCATTACGGATTATCCGGTGGAGATGTCTCCGCTGGCGAAGAAGCACAGAGACAAACCAGGTCTGGTGGAACGCTTTGAAGCGATCTGTAACGGTAAAGAAATCTGTAATTCATTCTCTGAACTGAACGATCCGATCGACCAACGTCAGCGTTTTGAAGAGCAACTGGAACTAGGAAAAAGAGGGGACAGCGAAAGCATGGTGCTTGACGAAGATTTCCTTCGTGCACTTGAATATGGTATGCCACCTACAGCAGGCCTTGGTATTGGTATTGACCGTCTGGCGATGGTTATGACGAACTCTGCATCCATCCAGGATGTCCTGTTCTTCCCGCAAATGCGTCCGGAAGTGGGTACACAGGGAGCGTCTTCAGGAGGTTTTGAAGGTGTTGAGATCCGTGAAGAGCTGATTCCGTTGATTGAGAAATTAGGTATTTCTACGGTAGATCAATTGAAGAAAGCGAATCCGAATAAATTATTCAACGACCTGTGCGGACTGCGTAAAAAAATGAAGCTTGAAATCTCAAACCCTACAGCTGATGAGGTGAAGGGGTGGCTTGCCTAAGACGAAGGCTTAGCAAATTCCAAATAACAAATTCGCCGCGGCGAACAAATTCCAAACGGATTAAAATAAAGAGGTTGTATTCTTAACAAGATACAACCTCTTTATATTTTCAATATTCCATAGTCATGTTTTCTCTGTTTGGAATTTGTGTTTTTTGTTATTTGGAATTTCATTCTACTCCGGTACCAGCACGTACTCATAGTGTGTCATCACATTTCTTTTTCCGAAGCGCAGGCGGTTAGGCCTGATCTCATATACGTAATCAACTTCAGGGATATTACTTTCCGGATCCACTTTTACGATCTCGCTCGCGTCTTCATTGATCCACGTTTGAAACTTCTGTGTGCTATTCGGGCGTATCCATTCGGCTGTGCTGTCGTGGTTGATTTTAATTCTCAGGTTCTGAAATTTTCCATCATTCACTACAAGCTTACCATTCTGGTAATAGCGCAGGACCTTCCAGGTCTGGTAGAAATTTTCTTTATTTTTATCTGTATAATTATGACCCGTATCAATAGAGAAAAAGATACCGATAAACAGGAAGAGCAGGAACAGAAACCCGATCAGCATAATAATCCTGAAACGTAATAATTTCTCTATATACGGATGCTGTTGTTTACTCATATTCAAAAGAAATGAATTTACCTGTTTAAACAGAAAATATTATAGTAATTTTGAAGCCAGTTAAATAGCTATACGGAAACGAATTAAGAATGTTAACAATGGTTAAAAGAGATAGCTGTATTTGTTATCACAAGTTAACATTAAAAGGCACTTTAAGAAATTAATCCAGATGAAAATATTAACACCAGACCATTTTTCAGATTATGAAATGATTGATTCAGGGAACTATAAAAAGCTGGAGCGTTTTGGCGCTTTTGTTCTGTCCCGCCCTGAACCACAGGCTGTTTGGGATCCTGAGTTGTCTGAACAGGAATGGAAAAACCGCGCCCAGGCTGAGTTTGTGCGTGATAAAGCCAATCCTGAAAAAGGTGTTTGGAGCCTGAAAAGCAGTATGAAGGAGCAGTGGTTTGTAAAGTATAAATTCAATAATCTGAATTTGAAATTTCGTTTGGGGCTTTCTTCTTTCAAGCATGTAGGCTTGTTTCCGGAGCAGGCGCCAAACTGGAATTATATTTTTGAAAAGGTTTCGGCGATGAAAACCGAGAAACCGAAAGTGCTCAATCTGTTTGCGTATACCGGCGGCGCGTCAATCGCAGCAAAGGCGGCAGGTGCGGAAGTGGTGCACGTGGATTCCGTGAAGCAGGTGATCAGCTGGGCGCGTGAAAACATGGATGCCAGCGAACTTACAGACATCCGTTGGGTAGTGGAAGATGCGTTGAAGTTTGTAAAACGTGAAGTGAAACGCGGCAATAAATACAATGGTATTATCCTCGATCCTCCCGCATACGGCCGCGGACCCGACGGCGAGAAGTGGATCATTGAAGAGCACCTGAATGAAATTCTGAAATTGTGCGCAGAGCTGCTGGATCCGAAAGAACATTTTTATATCCTGAATTTATATGCGATCGGTTTTTCAGCGGTAATCGTAGAGACCTTGATTCACCGCGTCTACGGAGATGTGAAGAACCTGGAGATCGGAGAGCTGGTGGTAGAAGACTCGTTTAAGAAAAAGCTACCGCTGAGTATTTACGGCAGGTTTAGTTCAGTAGATAGTAAGCAGTAGACAGTTGCTGGCGCAAGCATTCGCTTGTGCCTGTCTTTAACCTTATTTTTGCTTTGTGTCTCTGCTGTTGTTTTGTGCGACCCCGCTGGGGTCGAGTTGAGATTTTATATCATGTCCTATAAAGCTGTGACCCCGCTGGGGTCATTTCTCACCAGTAAAGAGTCGATACAAACATTTTTTAAGATGTCATTCAAACAATCTCATTTATAATTCGCATGAAAAAGTGTTAGTCATGACCCCAGCGGGGTCAAAGGTTTATAATAAAAGTGCTTCTCATTTCTACGACCCCAGCGGGGTCGCACATAAAAACCTCGGCTTTTGTTGGTGTTTCTGTCTGTGCAAAGTAATGTTAGTGAAATTGGT
>NZ_JBQCDF010000325.1:0-4063 GCF_051961495.1 Cytophaga sp.
GATTATGTCAGATTCTATTCCTCCTTGTCCGAAATGCAAATCACCATATGCCTATGAAGTTGATTCCTTATTGGTATGTCCGGAATGTAATTATGAATGGAACCCTTCAGAGATTGAAGAATCATTAAGTACAGAAAATATTATCAAGGATTCCAACGGCAATATTTTGCAGGACGGCGATACAGTAGTGATCATCAAAGACCTTCCGGTAAAAGGTGCTCCCAAAGCCATTAAAGCCGGTACAAAAGTGAAGAACATCCGTTTAACCGATGGTGATCACAATATCGATTGCAAAGTTGATGGTTTTGGTGCCATGGCATTAAAATCAGAGTTTGTGAGGAAGGCGTAGGTAGTCTGAACTATGATTTTTGTGATTAAGATGATTACAGTGATTTTCGTCTTTTATTCCATATTTCGAATATCGAATAAAACTCACTATTCATTAAAAAATAAATAACCATACAGAGCATTCTAAATGCTCTTTTTTTTTCTTCTTGTACCTATCCAGCGGCTTCATAATCATAATAATCACAAAAATCACAGTTCAGACTGCTATTCTTGTAATCCCGTAAATAATTGCGGAACTTTGCACTTCCTATGAAAAAGAAAGTTGAAATACTTGCTCCTGCCAAAAACCTGTACCAGGGAATGGCAGCAATCAATGCCGGAGCAGATGCAGTATATATTGGCGCACCTCAGTTCGGGGCACGTACCAATGCCACTAATCCGGTGGAAGATATTGCTGAGCTGGTGCAATATGCGCACTTGTTCAAAGCACAGGTTTTTGTAGTATTAAACACTATTTTATACGACAACGAATTAGATACCTGCCAGAAATTAATTCACGAATTATATGATATCGGTGTAGATGCATTGATCATTCAGGATATGGCTATTATGGAAATGGACATTCCTCCGATTGTGATTCATGCCAGTACACAAGCCAATAACCGCGACCCTAAACACGTAAAATTCCTTGCAGATGCAGGTATGAAACGTGCCGTACTGGCGCGTGAATTAAATCTGGATCAAATCCGTGACATTCAAAAAGCAACTGATATTGAATTGGAATTCTTTGTTTCGGGTGCTTTGTGTGTTTCATTCAGCGGCAACTGTTACATGAGTATTGCCGGTGGTGAACGTAGTGCCAACCGTGGATCCTGCGCACAAAACTGCCGGCTTCCATATAATCTGATCGATGGAACCGGTAAGACCTTGATTGCAAACAGCCACTTATTATCCATCAAAGATCTTGACCTGAGCGATCAGTTACCAAACCTTATTGAAGCCGGTATTACTTCATTCAAAATTGAAGGCCGCTTAAAAGATATTGTCTATGTAAAAAATAACGTCTCTTATTTACGCAGAAAATTAGATGCCTTCCTTGAAAATAATGAACATTTCATCAAGGCATCTTCCGGGCGTACCTTCTATAATTTTGAAGCCGAAATGGATCGCAGCTTCAACAGAGGTTATACCGATTATTTCGTCAACAAGAGAACTGCTAAAATCGGTTCGTGGGAAACACCTAAATCCCAGGGGCAAGTAATAGGCAAAGTAACAGCTGTGAAAAGCAACGGCTATGTGATTGAAAACTCCGACAAGCTTAACAACGGTGATGGCTTGTATTTCATCAATGAAGCCGGAGAAGCAGATGGTGCACAAATCAATACCATCACCAATGGTGTGGTTATTCCGAACACATTCAAGCCAATTGCTGTCGGCACCATGATTTACAGAAATGCCGATGCGGAGTTCAATAAACTGGTAGAGCGTGAAGACAGTGTGATTCGTAAGATCGGTGTTCACATGACATTCAGTGAGACAGCAACCGGCTTCCAGTTAAAAGTCGTTGATGAGGACGGATATGAAAGCATTGTAGCGTTAGAGGCTGCAAAAGAGCTTAGCAAAAATTCAGATGGTGTGATTGACAACATCAAAAAGAACCTTTCAAAAACCGGCAATACGCCATTTATTGCAGACAGCATTGCAGTAGAATTTTCCAATAACTGGTTCCTTCCGATTTCAAAGATCAATGAAATCCGCAGAGAAGCGCTGGAACAGCTGATCGACATACGCGTGAAAGCATATGTACGCAAAGAATATAAAATTGAAAAAACCACTCACCCCTACCCGGTTGAAAAACTGGATTTCACGTATAACGTGTCCAATAAAATGGCACGTGCTTTTTACCACAGACATGGGGTTACTGAAATTGAAAAAGCGTTTGAACTACAGTGGGATCCTGGCAAGGCACGCGTCATGACTACCAAGTATTGTGTAAAATATGAATTAGGCAAATGTCCGAGATATCAGCGCGACAGCATGGGTGAAAAAGTTGTAGAACCATTGGTACTGAAACATGGTGAAAACGAATACAAATTAAAATTCAATTGCAAGCCATGTGAAATGGAGATCTGGGAAAAAGATGCAGACCTTGTGTTTGATGAAGACGAGTTTTAAGTATAAACAAATTCCAATTTTCAAAAAACAAATCCCAAACAATATAAAAATGAGTTCTGATTTACCGAAGCGAATCAGAACTCATTTTTATAATTACCAAAGAGTTCAACCATCTTCTTATTCCGGTAATCAAAGATCTCCTGTATCTTAGAACGAACCAGTATCGGCTCCAACAATTCACCCAGAATCCCTAATGGAAGTTTATAATTAACTATATCTGTCATTTCAACACCATTCTGTATTTCTTTAAAATGATGCTGATGATGCCAGACTGCGTAAGGTCCTACACGCTGTTCATCAACAAAAAAACTTTTTTCCTTTACATGAGTGATTTCTGTCACCCAATTCATCGGAATACCAAGCAACGGTCTGACCGTATATCTAATAATCATACCTGCATACATATGAGTACCTCCTCCTGATTTTATATCAAAACCCATGTAGGGCGGAGTAATAGTTTTCAAATTCTCTGGTGAAGAGAAAAATTCCCAGGCCTCATCCAATGTAACAGGAATTCGTTGCTTCCTTTCAAGCTTATGCATATAAACAAATCAGAAATCAGTTTTTAATATATGACAGAAATTCGTTTTTAATTCCTTCTTCATTGAATCTACCCGAATAAGCGGCCGTTACTGTTGAACTGGTTTCATCTTTCACCCCCCGCATGGAAACACATAAGTGTTTGGCATCAAGTACCACAGCCACGTCTTCCGTTTGAAGAATGCTTTTCAATTCGTTTGCTATCTGCATCGTCAGTCGTTCCTGTACCTGCGGGCGTTTAGCATAATATTCAACTATGCGATTTAGTTTTGACAAGCCAATTACTTTTCCACTTGAAATATAAGCGACATGAGCTTTACCAATGATGGGTACAAAATGATGCTCACAGTTTGAATAAAAAGTAATATTCTTTTCAAGCACCATTTCGTTATACTTGTATTTATTATCAAACAAGGTAATAGCTGGTTTGTTAGCAGGATTTAACCCACCGAAGATTTCTTTCACATACATCTTGGCAACACGTGCGGGCGTATCTTTCAGACTATCATCTGTTAAATCCAGCCCAAGAATTTCCATGATGTCTTTAAATTTTTTACTGATAAGTTCAATTTTTATATCATCATCAAGATCAAATGCATCTATACGTATGGGTGTTTCCGGATTGGATGATAAATGATCGTCGTTTATTTCTTCAATAAGAGATTGTACACTTTTAGTGATCTTCATGCTACTTCTGTTACAATAATTTATACGGTACCAGTTTATTAAACTACATTCTCCCTGAAGTCGTTCCATTTACTCCTTCGTTTATGTGATTAAGAATCATTTCTCCGTATTTATTTCATCAATATACTCGATGACAGGCTATAATCTACCTCTATTAGCTCTATAATCATGGCTAAAATGAGAACTTACCTTAACAATCGGTTTCAAACAACTTTCGTGGATGATTAGTATTACCACCTATATGCCTTTTTTAGCCCAAAACAAGAGTTTATAGCCCTATCAAAAATACACCTACGTATTTTTTAAGTATTTTTACGTATAAATACTTGCATTTACGTAACATTTACGTAATTTTGCTTACGTAGTTAACATT
>NZ_JBQCDF010000326.1:0-4676 GCF_051961495.1 Cytophaga sp.
CAATTGTAATAAGTAGATGATTGCAGAATAGGCAGATTATTTAAACTTAAAAGTGTTTCATCAGGTTCTCCGGCGCTGCGCCCTCCTATTGACCGAGCTTTTAACGTAATGGATGTTGCCGGAAATTCCCATCTTAATGTATTTTTATTATACTTTAATCCGGTAAGTGTATTTTCCTGGAACTGATCAATGGTTGTCTGTGACCAGCCCGGATTACTATTTTTAATATAAATAAACGAACTGTTATCCCACAGTGTATCTTCTCCCGATGCTATTGTATTAAAACGTACCCGCCAGAAATATACAATACTGTCTGAAGGCAGGACATTGCTCAACAGTTGTGGCGACCAGAATGGCAAAGAACCTGAAGTAACAATTTTGGATTGTTTAAACGGACTTGTAAATTTTTTAGATGTATCGATTTCAAAGTAATATTCTGTTTCTGCAATAAGTAAAATGTTGGGTTGTGCAAACAAAGTAACCGGCTGAGTGGAAACAACACTATAATTAAGCGGGAATAAACATTTGACAGCACTTGCTGGCATAAAATAATTCAGATAAGCAATGTTATTGTCTTTTCTGATTTCCTTTAATGAATCGGAAGGGTCTACCTGTATTTCAAACCTGTTATTACCTGAAAAATCGCTCTCATTGTTTGATACAGATATTGTAATCGAGTCTTTATAAGAAACAGGAACCACATTTGCCTGATAGGTTTTAACCAAAACATTATTTACATAACGCTTAACAATTACTTCAACGGTTTTGTTAGTTGTGCTTCCGTAGTTATCTATTGGTATTGAAATGGTAAAAGGGTCTTTGGATTTAATTGTTGTACCATTATCCGGGACAAGTGAACAAACTCTTTCTGCTGTTTGGTTGTCTCCATAGATCGCATAATCCGGTTTGGAGGGACTGTACATTCTTAACGCAGGATCACCGGATAAATTCATTTGTGTTATTTGTGCCTGTGAAGTAATATCAGTGGCTACGTTCACGCTGTTCATTGAATCAATGACTTTTCTCTGAATAAAGCCTATGGGTTTATTTCTATATCGTTCATCGTTGAACTGGAATGTATAGAAATAAGTAGAAAATTGATTTAGATAATTGGTATAACCAATATCTGTATGACCAAGTACATCAATGGCACCTAGCTTAGGAGTATTGATCCAGTCTTCTGCAAATGAATATGAACTGAAGATATCAGCTGAGGTACAGCCGTTCATCAATAATATGGGATACTTGCCTGTATTTTTATACCCGTAAACAGGATTGGAAACAAAACCTATGTCGATATCACTGATCTCTGCAGAAGAGTGACCGAACAAGGTTAGCAATGAAATTCCATTATTAATATCAGTTGAGACCCCTGATATCAACTGGTCATCGATGGCTCCGTTTTGCAGGTTCTTGACATATGTTTTAATTACGCGGCCACCGAAATACGGAGCCTGGTAATAGGCTTTATAGGTGTCAATATATTTTTTAAACAGTGTTATTTGCTGACTCGTTTCTCCGCCGCTTAAATGAACAGCTTTTTTTCTCCAGATCAGATTTGAATCAAGAGATTCATGCATCCGTACTTTTTCAAGATATTCATCAATTTCAACGGCCGTTCTTGCAGGTACGCGTCCGGTATGAATCTGTGCAGCATGATTGGCATCAATACTGAACATGAGATCAGAGCCTGGTTCTCCGAATGTAGGAATAAAGCTTACAAGCTTTGTTTTATAATCTGTACTGTTCCAGAATGCTGAAGGATTCTTTCTATAATAAAACGAGTTTCCCTGATTGGAAATAAAGGCTCCTAAAGATGGGACAGTTCCTTTCCCCAATATTAAAAGATATTTCTCATCCGGGTTTGCAAGAATGATTTCATCGCAGTAACGTTTAATAGCCAACGGTGTCCATTCACCATAGCTGAAAACATTGCATAATTTTTCGAAAGAACATTTTCCTGCAGAATAATTCCCTCCATTTGCCGAGCTTCTATAGGCCACATATTGTTGTGCAGAAGATGCAAACACTTCCGGATAAATAATATTGAATACATTCGTAAACGCAGGAATGCTTAAATCAACCGGGCTTATTGCAGCAACTTTATTGAATGCTGTATTTTGAATGAATAACTGTTTAACGGTTGAGGCAACATTCAGTACTGCCTTTGAATTACTTATTGAATACGGAACAATTTCCTGATTCAATAAGTCGGTATTATTTATAATAAATACCGGTGAAGTAATATTAGAGATCTGTATTTTTTTATCAGCAGCTTCTGCATTATCTAAAAAAGTGGTTTGGTTAACTGCATTGATGAGTGTATAATTCCGCGGGTATAATACTTTAATGTATGCTGGGGCAATGAAATCATATGTAGAATTAAAAACCTGAATATTACAATTTAAACTTGAATTATTCTGCAGATAGGACGCAGGTATCTGTACGCTAACTTTCCCGTAGTCGTAATTATTGAAAGGAGAAAAAGCAAAGGTAAAATCAGGTGACGAAGGATTTCCAATCAGTAATTTAACATTCCGTCCGGTTGCAGGAAAACCGCCGACGACCTGCACTTCGATCCGTACAACGGCAGCGGGATCCGGATTTACATTGGTAAGTGCTATAGAAAAATTTCTGGCTACCGGTGAGCCATTGGTTTCAATCGGTGCGCCAAACCAGCCTTCCCCCTGATCATATTCACACTTTACGGTTTCCTGTGAATAATAGGTTCCTCTGTAATACCGGTCTGTATATACGTTTAAGTATTGTTCGTAATACCATGTTGATGCTGTTGTGCCGGTGGGTACAGCGCTGCTCAACATTCGTTTGCCAGGCGCAGCACCCATTGTTAAAAAATAAGCGCAGGTATCAGACAGGATACTATAGTAGGTATGTGCCTGAAGGCCCGTTCCATAAAGCAATGAATCAAGTGTTCCATCATTTCTTTTTCCGTAAAAAAACAGCGTGTCGTTATTCAGATAAACAGCTTGCTGCTGCCCCCGAAACCACATCTGCAAATTTGTAAGATCACCGGTATTGATTCCCGCAGTTTGTAATTGACTGAACGGAACAGCATAGATTCCTTCCTGATATGTTTTTATTTTATAATACTGCTGGCCGGATACGATCCATTCAGCCCCCTTTTGACACAGGGCAGATAAAGAAACAAGCATAAAAAAAATGCTTAGTTTTAATTTCTTTATATGCCTGCAAATATGCATTTATTTAAACTTATCAAAAGAAAATTTAAGAGAGAATACATTCGAATAAAGCGATTCAGAAAAATTACCCAGGTCTGTTAAGGCATAATCGATTGTAAACTTGCTGATTTTTACACCCAGCCCAAAGTTTGGTTGTACAGAAGTTGAGTAATTTCCTTCAAATGTTTTAATGCGTTGAATATTTCCCATACCAAATCGCAGAAATACAATTTTCATATAATCCAGCTCGATTCCTGCCGCCGGGTCAATAGAGAAGACGCCTGTTCTGATGGCAGTATTCCTTTTTCCATCAAACGTAATTATCAGGTCGGTGGCTGCCAATAATCCGATTTTTTTTGTGATTTTGAAGTTACGGGCGACACCGGGTATAAGTCTTGGCAACGTTACTTCGACGGAGTTTTTCGGCAGCAGGTTACCTGTTTGTGCGTATACATCCTTTAATAAAGCAGTGTTGTATGACCACGCATTGAACGTACCTGTAATATCACGGGCAACAAGACCCAGTTCCCATTTACCAGCCTTATATTGAGCCCCGGCATCAAATCCGAACCCCCAGGCAGTAGCAAACGATCCTACGGTACGGTTAATGATTTTTAGGTTTACACCCAGGTTCAGACCTTCAATCAGCTTGCTTTTGCGCGCATAGGAAATCAAAAAGGCATAATCAGCAGCAGAGAAAAATTTGATGTTATTGTAGTTTATTTTTCCATTCGCATTACCATCTCCATCGAACAGATATCTAGTATCCGGAATATCATCTATACCGAAACGAATCACCGATGCGGCTATCACACTTTGTGAGTCAAGTCTTGTTGCAAAACCTGCATAATCGTATTTAGCTATACCCGCAAAATATTCAGCGTGCATCAAGCCTACATCGTATTTTGTTGTAATGCGCTGCAGGCCCGCCGGATTCCAATAGGCTGATGTTACATCGTTTACAGCAGCAGACTGAACATTGGACATCCCAAACGCCCTCGCACCAATTCCTATTGCAAGGAATTCGTTACTGTACTTAGGTGTATATATCTGGGAAAGGGAAGTAAATATTTGAAAAACAAACAGTAAAAATAATACTACCCTTCTATTTATAGCTAACATATCCATTCAACGCTAATACTACGCTGTATATTTTGTTTATTTACACGATATTACAAAAAAACTAAACAATCGTCTATTTTTTATACTTTTATATCTCCTAAACCTTATTTAATTCAAAATAAAATGAAGACAAATCACATTCTCGTATTCGCTTTTATTTCTTTTTTATTCGCTGTTTCATGTACAAAGTCAGACAACAACACTGCTGAAGAGCAAACCAAAGATTCTACGGCCGTAATTTCTGTTGCAGACCAATTGCTTATTTTAAGTGATTCCGCCGATGCGCAATGGGATAAAATGATGGAAGCAGACAGCCAGAAATTTGCTGATATTAAGCGTTTGCTTGAAGAGATT
>NZ_JBQCDF010000327.1:0-12295 GCF_051961495.1 Cytophaga sp.
TTAAGATGGATGTTTCGGAAGAACCCTTGAAAGAGGAAGAAATGAAGAAATTACCTCCGCCACCTCCTAAAGTAGAACAACCCAAAATCGAACAGGTTAAATTTGCTCTTTCGATTATCAAACCGGATGCATCTGTAAAGAAAGAAGAGCAGATGAAAGAATTGGATTCATTATTGAATACCAATATTTCGGACAAGGATGTTGCAGGTGAGAAAAAGAAAGGAGATATACCTCTTGACCTGGGCAGTGATGAAGGAGAAAAAGGCGGCACAGGTGACAAACAGGAACAGGAATTTACTTATGTAGGTGAAATGCCTAAATTTAAAGGTGGTGAAGACGCTGAAGTAGATAAATACATTAAAGCGAGGATCATCTATCCGGAAGACGCCAAGAACAAACATATCCAGGGAACAGTGTATGTGCAATACACGGTAACAGCAACCGGCGATGTGACCAATGTCTATATCATGCAGGGTAAAGGGCTTTCGCCTTCGATCGATGCTGAAGCTATCCGTGTGATTAAAGGCATGCCAAAATGGACACCGGGTAAAAATAACGGTACTCCGGTAGCAGTTAAAAAAGTTGCCAGAATTAAATTTACATTGAATAATTAGTATATACTTTAAATGCAAAATATACTTCTTGGATTTAAAATGTCTATGGCCGTGATATACACGGCCATAGGCGTTTATTTATTAACCCATCCTAATTTCTTTGAAGGTATCAGCAAAGAGATTTCTTTCATGCTGGGTGTGATTTTTGTTCTGTTCGGCATTTTCAGAGGATACCGGGCCTGGTTTATTGAACGTAATGCATAAATAGCGTGGCATCAGTTTTCAAATACATAGCTTATTTTCTGTTTTTATTTCTTCTTGAAGCATCCTGTACATCTGAACCGAAACCGGGGAAAGAAACAGTCGAAGGGTCCTCTATACCAGATACTGCCACAGTCTTATGTGATCCTTCCTGGGAGAGTATTCTCCGCACATTTATTGTTACTTACGAAGGGCTTAATCCGCATCGAAAGATTAAGCTGCTGATTAAGCCGGAATCGGAATGTATTCACGCTGTGATCACAGGCAGTTATAATACCGTGTTTGTTTCCAGAAATTTTTCTCCGGGAGAATTAAACGTGTTAAAGCAAAAACAGTGGCGTGTTGCCAATGATACACTTTGTTACGATGGCCTGGCCTGGATTGCTCCAAAATCATTTCCCGAAGATTCACTTTCTGTTGATGACGTTAAGGTACTATTTCAAACAGGTGTGCTTGAAGGTGTAAATTATACCATTCAGTTGAATAAGACCGGATCCTCAGTAGCTAATTATCTGACAGACTATTTTGGCGTTCCGCCATCTACATCGCACTTATATACAGGTGGCAGCGACGAACAGATTATTCAATCTGTTCAGCAGCATAACAGGTCTCTCGCTTGCATTTCATCAGGCTGGCTGGTTAATCTTGAAGATCAAAAACACCAGGCATATTTATCTTCAGTAAAAGTCCTGAAAATTTCCGCTCATGCAAATGAAAAATCTTATTCACCTTTTCAAAATGATTTAGCCTTAAACAGTTATCCGTTTAAAAGGATTCTCCGGGTTATTAATAATGATGCCAATGATGGTTTAGGCACGGCTTTTGCCTCCTTCCTGATTGGTAACCGCGGGCAGCGCGTCTTTTTAAAAGCAGGATTACTTCCGCATAAAATGCCGGCACGCGAAGTAGAATTGAAAATGAAATAATAAATTAGTTACAAACAATGCCATTCATACAAACAGTCAAGTCTATGAAAAACGTTATTATCTTTATTTCTACACTTTTAACTTCATTATCTGTGTTCGCACAGAATGAACAGGCGCAGAAATTTGTAGAAAAGGAAATGTATAATAGTGCAACTTCAATTTACAAGGGATTATTAAAATCTAATGTTAAAAAAGCTGGTGAGTATTATTATTATCTGGGCGATATCTGCTGGAGAAAAGAAAAAATAGATTCTGCTAAATACTATTTTATGGAAGGCATCAAAGCAGATGAAACTATTCCATTGAATTATGTAGGGATTGGTATTGTAACTATTCAGACAAACAGTACAGAAGGTGTGAAAAGTTTTGACAAGGCATTAGCCATGACTTCACAAAAAAATACACAGGTTTTGAATGCCATTGCAGAGTATTATGTTCTTCAGTCTGAAAAAGCAGATATGCCGAAGGCTATTGATCTGTTAAAAAAATCAGTAGAAGTAGATCCTAAAAATGCTACATCCTGGATGTTATTGGGTGATGCTTATGGCAAGCAGGCAGACGGAAGTAACCAGGCTTCCAGCTATAATAAAGCTGATAACCTGTTACACTCCATTCCATTATTAAAAATGAAGTTCGGTAAGATGTATGCAGCAGCCCGTAACAATGATGTAGCTGTAAAATACTTCAACGAAGGATTGCAGGCCGATTCAACTTTTGGTCCGATTTACAAAGAGTTGGGAGACTTATACAGCAGAACCAAAAAATACGAACTTGCGATTGCTAATTATCAGAAATATTTAAAATTTATCGATCGTAATGACGATGTTGAATTTAAATACGGTGACTTCTTATTTAAAAACGGTAACTATAAAGAAGCGATAGAAGTATTCAATGCACTGGAAGCAAAGAAATATGATAGTCCGTATATCTACAACAGACGTGCCATCGCGAATTATCAATTAGGTAATTATAGCCAGGCCCAAGCTGACATGGAAACGTATTTCAAAAAGACGAATGTTGTAAAGGCTAAGTCTGTTGACTTTGAATATTATGGAAAGACCTTATTCAAACAAGGTAAGGATTCACTGGCCATACAGCAATTGCAGCAGGCCGTGAAGCTGGATACCACACGTGTAGACTTATATGGCGAGATAGGTAACTATTATTTTAACAAATCTGATTATGCAAAAGCTTCGCAATACTATGCGAAACAGGTAACACCAAAATCGGATGCTAAAATATTTTATGACTTAGGTCAGGCATATTACTACAATAAAGACTATGCATTGGCAGACTCAGCATTCCAGAAAATCGTTGAGTTGAAGCCGGCTGTTTACCTTGGGTATTTCTGGCGTGCACGTGCAAACGCAGCACTGGATCCTGAAACCAAAGCAGGTGCAGCCAAACCGTATTATGAAAAAGTAATTGAAATCTGTTCTGCCAGCAGTGCAAAATACAAAGCTGAATTGATTGAAGCGAATGAATATATTGCTTATTACTATACAGTTAATCGAGATAAGGTTAAAGCTGATGCTGCCTGGAAAAATGTTTTAGCCCTTGACCCTGCAAATGCGAAAGCGATCAATGGTCTTAAAATGAAATAACCTACAATATTTTCCGTTTATATAGCACAGGCTTTCAGAAATGTTAGCCTGTGTTTGTTTATATACAGTTCATTTTAATGCGCTTGTTATATCGGTTTCTATACAGAATGTGTATATTTAGCGTGTAACTTACAAGCCATTATTCACGTTTCTTTATTGAATAAGGCACACGACTGTTACCTGAAGATAAAATATTAACATATTTATTTAAAATAATACATTTAATCATGGCAAAAGAAAATATACATAGGGCAATGGGTAGTCTGGCATACGCTATAGCGGTAGCAGATGGTGCGATTCAGCCGAAAGAAAAAGAAGTGATACTGGCTCTGGCTCGTAAAGAATTGCAACTGGCGGATTCGGATAGTGAGTGGATCAATGCCATGTTTGTACAGTTGGAAAACCAGGGAATAGGCTTAAACGATGCGTATCAGTATGCAATGGATATTCTGGAAGCAAATCGCCATGATTATGATTTTGATGCTATCACGAAAGACAGGTGTGTTTCATTCATGAGAAAAATAGCAGATGCCTTTGGTGAAACCGATTATAAAGAAATGTCGATCATTGATCGTTTCGAATCAGATATTACCAGGTTTTAATGTCAAAAAAAATACGCATATTATCTATTGATGGGGGAGGAATCCGGGGAGTCATTCCCGCGGCTATAGTTGTATATATAGAAAATAGAATTCAGCGTATCACTAAAAATCCCGATGCCCGTGTGGCCGATTATTTTGATTTTATTGCCGGCACCAGCACAGGAGGGATTTTAACATCAACCTATCTTTGTCCGGCATCGCAAGAGGACGGACAAAGATATAGATTCTCTGCTGAAGAGGCGCTTCGGTTTTATCTGGAAAAGGGAAACTACATTTTTTCTGCAGATTTGTGGGATAAATTCGTTTCCATGGGTGGCATTATGAAGGCACGGTATCCGCACCAGCCATTAGAGAAAATGTTGAATATTACATTCAGGCAAACCAAGATGAGTGAGCTGTTGAAGCCATGTCTGCTTACTTCTTATGACCTGGAAAAAAAGATTCCAGTGTTTTTTCAGTCGCATGTGGCCAAAGAAAATGAAGCGTTGGATTTTTATGTCAAAGATGCCTGTCGTGCCACATCAAGCGCGCCGACATTTTTCGAACCTGCCCGGATTTATTCTTTAACAAATATACCTTATACACTGGCAGACGGTTCAGTGTTTGCAAATAATCCAACCTTGTGTGCAGTAACTGAAGCTTCCGTTTTATTTGCAGCGAAGGGCATACCCGTAACAATAGACCGGTTTGAAGTCGTTTCTTTAGGGACAGGAAGAAACCAGAAGGTTTATACCTACGAGCAGGTAAAGGATTGGGGAGGCTTAGGGTGGTTGAATCCACTGCTGGATGTTATGATCAATGCAGCATCGGATGTAATTGAACGTGAGTTGAACGTATTGTTTCAGAGCTTGGAGGCCAGCGATGGGTATCATCGGATACAGCCCGATCTGACAGGAGCCAACCAGGAAATGGATGATGCTTCACCAGAAAATATAGGGCACCTGATGCAGGTTGCGACTGCATGTATAGAAAAGCACAAGGATGAACTTGAACTCATTGTAAATCGTATTATACAATAGGATTAATTTAATTAAAACGAATAAACAGTAAGAATACAGTGGACATTGCAATACTTATCTATCTCTGTTATGTAATATCAAAATTGGCAGCAAATAAAAGCCTTCCTAAAGGACGATGGATTTTACGGACTGTTATTTACTGGATGTTGGGTGATTTGACAGCCATGTATCTGGTACAGTATCTGGGTGGAATCAAGGTAACTCCCGAATCACTGCAAATACCCAGCATGGATATGCTCTATGTTCTGGTAGCCGGTATTTTAGGTGGTTTTCTGGGATTTCTGCTGGTGAAAAAACAGTTACAGGATTACCCTGCAGCGTACCCGGATAAAGAATGAAATAAATTCATTAAACATGTAAGACATGAAAAATAGACTACAGCATTGTATCCTTTATTTTTTTATTCATGTAATAGCAGTCATTTCTGTTTGTGCTCAGAATGATGCACCAACCCTGGTGAATCCCAGTTTACGGACGCTGGGCAGACCAATCAATACGCTTGAGTTCTCGGAATTTGCACCGACCATCAGTGCCGATGGTAATACACTGATCTATGAATCGGATAAGAGCGGTCGCTGGCGGCTATACATATCTTCACAAGCAAACGGCGTGTGGTCTGAACCTAAGGACATGGATGTGATCAACAACCGGGTTATGCCGGGTGATTTTATCGGCGGTCCTTGTTTTAGCTATGATGGCAACCGGTTATATTTTACATCGAACATGAAAGGTACTGTAGGCGGGATGGATATGTGGTATAGTGAAAAAATCAATGATGTCTGGCAAGCCCCTAAAAACATGGGTAAGACGGTAAACACTGCCGGTTATGATGGTTTTCCATCTGTTTCACCAGATGGAAAATCCCTGTATTTTATGCGTGCAGGAACAAATAATTCCCCAACCGGTCAACGCTGCTGTATACTTATGGTGGCGGAAAAAAGAGGTAACTATTTTATTAATCCCAAAGCTTTGCCTTCACCCGTGAATAGTGGTTGTGAGGGATATCCAAGAATCATGGCTGATGGAAAAACATTGATATTTTCTTCCTACAGATCCGGTGGTAAAGGCGGTTATGACCTGTATCAATCCAAAAAGACAGGAGCAAAATGGAGCACTCCGGTTGCCATGGAATTCATCAATACACCAAAAGATGATGAGTTGATCTCTGTACCTGCTTCCGGAGATATTATTTATTTGTCGAATACGAATAAGAATAACAAGGATGATATTTATAAACTGCCACTGCCTAAAGAATTCCGTCCAGATGAAGTTGTATCGGTAGAGGGGGTTGTAAAAAATGAAGAGACCAATAAACCGATGCCGGCGATCATTCGAGTGAGTAATATTAAAACCAAAGAAAAAATCTCAGAAACAGAAAACGATTCCTTATCGGGTAAATACAACTTATATCTGCAAAAAGGGAAAAAGTATGATGTGTCTGTAACGTCCAAGGGATATAGTTTCCAGTCGGAAGTATATGACCTGGAAAAAGCAACCGCATATGAGACCATTAAAAAGGACATGGTTCTGGAGCCGTTGAAATTAAATGCATCTTTCCGCTTGAATAACTTATTTTTTGATTTTGATTCAGCTTCTCTAACAAAGGATTCGGAACTTGAGCTGGATCGTGTGATTGAAATGATGAAAGCGAATGCTACCATGCAGGTAGAAATTTCCGCTCATACAGATGATATGGGAAGTGATGCTTACAATCAAAAACTTTCGCAGCTGCGTGCAGAATCGGTTGTGAAGTATCTCACACAGCACGGGATTCTTCAAACCCGACTCGTGGCAAAAGGTTATGGAGAATCTGTACCTTCAGTTCCCAATGATACAGAGGAAAACAGGGCGAAGAACCGGAGAGTGGAGTTTAAAATTATCAAGCTCTGATGCCTGTGCCCATTAAAACTGCTTTGGTTGGTTTTGGCAAAGCAGGTATGTACCTGCATGCACCCTTCATTCATGCAGACCCGGATTTTCACCTGGCTGTGATTCTTGAACGTACTCCCAGGCATGCTGCGCAGGCATATTCTACTGCAAAGGTGGTAAATACCTATGAAGCCATTCTCGAAGATTCTTCCATTGAACTGATTGTATTGGCTACACCCAATCATACACATGCTGCCATGGCAGAGCAGGCTCTGCAGGCAGGAAAGCACGTAGTGGTTGATAAACCTTTTACCATTCATGCGGCAGATGCCAAACATTTACGGACACTCGCTCTTAAGACTGGTAAACATATTTGTGTATACCAGAATCGTCGGTGGGACGGTGATTTTTTAACGGTGCATGATATACTGCAGAAGAAACTTTTAGGAGAAATCAATTCTATAGAATCGCGTTTCGATCGTTATCGCCCGGAGCCGAGAATCAGCTACTGGAAAGAATCTGCTGCTTTGGGAAACGGTTTGTGGTATGATTTAGGACCGCATCTGATGGATCAGGCTTTTCAGTTATTGGGCAGGCCTGAAAGTTATACAGCCATTATTAAAAAGCAGCGCCCGGGTGCAACGGGTATAGATTATTTTGATGTGGTGTTTGCTTATGGAAAGCTTACTTATCGTATTCATGCAGGTATGCTGGAGCAGGACCCTACGCCGCGCTGGCTGATCAAAGGCTCTAAGGGAACTTATATGAAATTTGGTACCGATCCTCAGGAAGCTTGTCTGAATGCAGGAGAATTGCCTGCAGGCATTGATTGGGGAAAGGAAGATGAACGGTCCTATGGAGTAATCACCTACAAGGATGGCCGTGTGCATACGTATCCAACGCAAGCCGGTGATTACCGGAAGTTTTACCGGAATGTATACCAGGCTATACGTAACCAGCAACCGTTTCCGGTCACATTGGATTCCGCGGTTGAACTGGTAGGATGGTTAGAGCGACTGTCGCAGCCGGAATAAATAAATAATTCATAATCACTTTCCTTTTTTGATCAGGCGGAAGCTTGTCAGCAATGAAATAAACAAACCCAGAATCAGTAAATTCATAAAGTTCTGAAGCAGGAACGTAGATAGGTTGTAGTTTTCCTGCGCTTCCTGTATGACAAGAATACTGTTGCCACCGGTCATGATCGCTTTTTTAGCGGATGCTGCAATCATATTCCCGAAATAATCCGGATTAATGAATCTGAAGAAAATAAACTGCAGGAATAAATTCAGGAATGCGGCCGTTACAATAATTATAACACCGCTCATAAGACCGTCTTTTATTTTAAACTCTCCCGGAGGTAATGAATAATAACGTTTCCTGACTGCCCAGTATACTCCGATAGCAGGGAAAGCATAGATAAGGCCGGCAATGTATAAATGATAATCAATGTATCTGTCGTGCATGCCGATTAGAAATTCCAGGCAGATCCAGAGAAAGGATGCTAAAGCAATAGCAGCACCGGCAATCAGTTCGTTTTTAATAACCATGAAAATTGTTTTTATAAATAAGGTCGAATGAGTTTAATTTTTATTGTATTAGTCCATACCCGCCGTGGTGGATTAGTATGGAGCATATTGGTGCTATCATTCAATAACTAATCAACGATTGAACGGTTGAACAATAGGGTTGAAGCTTATTTTTTCCGTCCAGAAAATTCAGTTCAATTAAAAAGGAATAAGCAACAATATTGCCTTGGGCTTTTTTAATCAATTTGGAAGTAGCTTCTGCAGTGCCGCCGGTTGCCAGTATATCATCGTGGATTACTACATTAGAACCGGGGGCGATTGCATCTGTATGCATTTCAATGGTATTGGTTCCGTATTCCAGTTCGTATTCTTCGAAAACGGTTTCATACGGAAGTTTACCTTTCTTGCGGATAGGAATCATAGGAATACCGAGTTCCATGGCAATTGGTAGGCCAAACCAGAACCCACGACTATCCAGACAAGCCAATGCATCAGGCTTCAATGGTCTTAGTTGAGCAGCAATCGTTTGAACGATAGCCTTACATAGTCCAGGATCTTTCAGTAAAGGAGTAATGTCTTTGAATACAATACCCGGTTGGGGAAAATCAACAATGTCACGGATGGTTGATTTCATTGTCTGCTCTAAAATTTCTTCGCTTATAGCCATAAAATTTATCCGGGTTTGTTGATTCCATCAACAATATACGACAACTTGCAGTTGTTTTACAAGCGTATAAGAATGGGAGAGGAAATAATTACGGGGATTCTGGTTCCGATGCAGCAGGAGATTGAATTGATTCTGCATCACATGCATGTGGAGAATATTGTTGAAGCGGGAAGCCGTAAGTTTTATGTGGGGGCAATTCAGGGGAAAAGATGTGTGGTAAGTTTATCCCGTATAGGCAAGGTCGCATCTTCTGTCACTGCTGCAGTTATGATTGAGCGTTTCGGTGTAGGACGAATTATTGTAACAGGTGTTGCAGGCGGTTTGACTGATGAAGTGAAAATAGGAGATATTGTAGTAGCTACTTCGTCTGTACAGCATGATATGGATTGCAGACCTATTTTTCCGCAGTTTGAAATACCCTTATTGGATATAGTTACGTTCAGGTGTGATAAAAAAATGGTTGATGATGCTTACGCGAGTTGTTCAGCATTTATACAAAATGAACTGCATGATTTTGTAAGCCGGGAAGAGCTGGAATCCCTGCACATCCAGCAACCAACCGTACACAAAGGTTTGCTGGTGAGTGGCGATCAGTTTATCGGTACAATGCCGCAGTATGAAAAAATCCGCAGAGAACTTCCTGCAGCCATTTTCGTTGAAATGGAAGGGGCTGCTGTTGCACAGGTTTGTTATGAATACAATATACCTTTGGTTGTTGTCCGTTCGATTTCTGATAAAGCCAATGCCATTGCGCATATTGATTTCAACAGGTACATTGAAAACGTTGCAAAATATTATACCTGGGGTCTGATAGAGGGGATGATGCGATAAGTGTGTAGAGTGTAAAGTTAAAAGTGTAAACATTAAGTTATATGTGTTGATACTGTCAGATTTCTTATTGTTAACCATTTTAATAAACTTAAATACTAAGAAACGATTACACTTTACACTCTCAACTTTACACTTATAATAAAAATATAAAGAACTGGAACTGAAAATAACAACCATTCGCACGTTGAACATGCAAACAACAAAAAACGACCCGAAAACAATCAACGCCTGGTGTACCTACGATTGGGCCAATTCGGTTTACTCTTTAACAATTACTACGGCAATTTTTCCGGAATACTTTTTAGGTATTACAAAAAATGAAGCGAATGGAAACCTTGTAAACTTCTTCGGCTTTCTCATTCCCAATACTGTTTTATATTCATGGGCCGTGTCTATTGTCTTTTTGGTGGCAGCAATCCTTAGTCCGTTCTTAACATCTATAGCAGATTATTCAGGGCAGAAAAAGAGCTTCATGAAAATGTCGTGCTATGTCGGGGCGCTGGCCTGCGCGGCTTTGTATTTCCTGAATGAAAATACCATCGAATTTGGCGTACTGGCATTTATATTGGCAGGTATCGGCTATAGTTCCAGTATTGTCTTTTATAATTCTTATTTACCGGAGATTGCTACGGAAGATCAGTATGACCGCATCAGTGCCAAAGGCTATACATGGGGATATATTGGTAGCGTGTTGCTGCTGATCATTAATCTCGTGTGTGTGATCTTTCATGAGAAGATTGGAGTGACAGTAGGTTTTGCTTCCCGTTTATCATTTCTAACGGTAGGTGTGTGGTGGTTTACGTTCGGGCAAATCTCTTTCATGGGATTGCCGAAGGTGCAGGAGAAAAACAATTCTGGGCACATGCTGACTAATGGTTTAAAAGAATTGAATAAAGTATGGAAGAATGTGCAGAAATTACCTTTGCTGAAGCGCTTTCTGGTTGGCTTCTTCTTCTACAACATGGGCGTTCAGACAGTCATGTATCTGGCTCCATTATTTGCCAAAGAAGTTATAAAGATAGAAACGGAAGAATTGATCGGAACGATATTACTGATTCAGCTGGTTGCAATTGCCGGGGCTTACACTTTAAATATATTGTCGAATAAAGTAGGGAATACCAAGGCATTGATCATTGGTGTCATCGTCTGGATCTTGATCTGCTGCATGGGATATGTGGTGAAACCTGGCCTGAGCTTCTATATCCTGGCAGGCTCTATTGGTTTTGTTATGGGCGGCGTACAATCGTTGTCGCGTGCCACGTATTCAAAATTGATGCCTGTCGATACAAAAGATCATGCTTCCTATTTCAGTTTCTTTGATGTGGTAGATAAAATGTCAATCGTGCTGGGAACTTTCAGTTATGGCCTGATCAGACAGATGACCGGAGACATGCGGAATAGTTTGATTGCCTTGGGAACTTATTTCGTGATCAGTATTTTCTTTTTACGTTTAATTCCTTCGAAGCAGGTATATGATACACAGCTGCCCGAGTAAAGAGTAGGCAGTAGTCAGTTCCGTCGCGGCGGACAGTAGTCAGTATTGGTTATTAATTAAATTGTTTAATTGTTAATAAATGTTTTAACCTTTAAATGGTTGAAAATTAGTTTTGTAGGTGATTTTTATTGGCCTTTAAACACTTAATCCACAATCTCTTTTCGGCTTTGAAAAAAATGTATCTTTGTACTAAGTACTCTCTACTCAGTACTTTAAATACACACTATGATTCTTTCCGGTTTAGAAATTAAAGATAAACTGGGTTCTGATATTGTTATCGAACCTTACGACGACTCCCGCTTAAATCCGAACAGTTATAACTTGCGCCTGCATCATGAACTGCTGGTTTATGACAACAATGAGCTGGATATGAAAAAGCCAAATACGGCTTCACCGCTGATCATTCCTGAAGAAGGTTTACTGCTGGAAACCGGTAAGTTGTATCTGGGCAGAACCATTGAATACACAGAGTCTCATAATTATGTACCGATGCTGGAAGGCCGTTCCTCTATCGGTCGACTGGGCTTATTTGTACACGTGACTGCCGGTTTTGGCGACGTTGGTTTCTGTGGATACTGGACACTGGAAATCTTCTGCGTGCACCCCATTCGCGTTTATCCTGGCGTAGAGATCTGTCAGATTTTCTACCACACCATTGAGGGTGAATACTCAACTTATAAGAGCGGAAAATACCAGAATAATAAAGGCATACAGCCAAGCTTGTTGTATAAGGATTTTGAAAAATAGTATTAAGTACGGAGTACAGAGTACTTAGTACAAAACAACTCATTTCAAATCTTATGATTTAATTAAACAGTGTTATACTTAGTACTCCGTACTTAATACTATATACTTCATATGCTTCCCATTGAACCATTAAACCACGTAGCGGAATTTCACCGCACATTCAAACATCCGATCCTGGATACACCAACCAT